>CALGAM010000181.1 GCA_937951935.1 uncultured Micromonospora sp.
CCGTAGCTCGGCGCCTCCGACACCCGGACGTTCCGCGGGATCACCGCCTGCAGGACCTTGTCACCGAAGTGGTTCCGGACGTCCTGCTCCACCGCGTCCGCCAACCGCGTACGCCGGTCGTACATCGTCAGCAGGATCGTCGAGACCTCCAGCGTCGGGTTGAGGTGCTGCCGTACCAGGTTGATGTTGTTGATGAGCTGGTTCAGCCCTTCCAGCGCGTAGTACTCGCACTGGATGGGGATCAGCACCTCCCGGGCCGCGACCAGCGCGTTGACGGTGAGCAGGCCCAGCGACGGCGGGCAGTCGATGAAGACGTAGTCGAAGTCGTCCGGGTGCGCCGCGATGGCCCGGGCCAGCCGTGACTCCCGCGCCACCACCGAGACGAGCTCGATCTCGGCGCCCGCCAGGTCGATGGTGGCCGGTACGCACCACAGGCCCGGGATCCCCTCGACCCCCTGTGCCACCTCCGCGATCGGCACGTTGTCGATCAGGCAGTCGTAGACGTCCGGTACACCCGCGTGGTGCGGCACGTTCAGACCGGTGGACGCGTTGCCCTGCGGGTCGAGGTCCACCACCAGGACGCGATTGCCGTGCAGGGCCAGCGCCACGGCCAGGTTGACCGTCGTGGTGGTCTTGCCGACGCCTCCCTTCTGGTTCGCGACGCAGATGATCCGCGTTCGCTCCGGGCGGGGCATCGTGACCTCGCCGGTCGGGTTCAGGATCTGCACGGCGCGCATCGCCTCCATTGCCAACGGGGGATCGTCCTGGTCGCGCGACGATGTTTCACGTGAAACGTACGCGTCGGACTCGGTCTGCTCCGGTAGGGACACGGCCGGCGTGTCAGGCCCGGGGTGGATCTGTGGCTCCGGGTGCCGCACTTCAGCGCCGTAGTTCGCCGTCGGCGGAAGATACTCACCGCCCATGTGGGGCGGGCCGTACTCCGGGCCGAACCGGGGGGTGGGCCCGGACGGGGGTCGCGGGCCCGCGGGAGGACGCGGGCCGGGCTGTTCGGGTACCGCCGGGCCGCTCACCCGAGCCTGGTGACGTCCCACGGAGACCGGAGCGCCGGACGACGGCTCGACGTGTCCCGACCCCGGGTAGGCATGATCCGGCCGCCGGCCGGAGTACGTCGGAAAACCCGGGCTGTCACGGTCTCGCTCCCCGCCGACCGGCGCCACCCGAGCCGTACCGCGGCTCGGAGCGGGCGGTGGGATGTCGTCGTACGCGGCCGGGTGGCGGGGTCCGTCACTCCGCCTGGGCAGCCGGGCACGACCGCCGGCAGACCAACCCTCGTAGTCGGTTTCACGTGAAACATCGGCGCCGCCGGAGTGGTAGCCCCCGGAGTCCGTCATCCCTGGATCGTCGTACCTACCGTTGTCATGCACCGTGTCATCCCTGCCAACTCGGATGGTGTCGGCCTCGCCAGCGCTCGTACCCGCGGCCGTCGGCGTAGCGTGCGATCCGGCAAGAAACAGCGAAGGCCCGAGGTGCGGCCCGCTGTCCGGTCTACACTATCGACGCGCGGCCAGACTAGGGCCGTTGGGCGACGGAGACCACGGCTGTCCGCAGGATGGGCGTCTCCCGGGTCCTGTCGGCATCGCGACGCAACGGCGGCCGAACTCCCGACCACCCCACACACCACCGCCTCCGGCCGCACTGTCGCCCCTGGTGACGGGCCCGACCGACCCGGGTGCGGGCGACGGCGACCGGCCGTCGGTGTCGGTTCCGCCGGCCCGTGGCGCTGACTGGCCATCGAACCGGCCCGGTTCCGCGTCGCCGACGGTGCGACACCGCCGCTGGTGGCGGAGCGCCACGTTGTCGTGGAGGCGCCACGTCGGCGGCTTCCGGGCTGCCTGGCGGCGCACCTCGGTCGGAAGGACTGCGACGGCTGGTTCGGTTCGCTGTGGCCTCGACGTTCTGCTGTGGGCGCCACAGCCGGCATGTGGCGCAGTCGGGCCGGTGCGCCGGAGATGGCACGACCGGTCACCACGGTTCCGGGGCCGCCGCCCGGTTCCGGCTCGTCCGAGTCCGGTGGGGGTGTACCACGTCCTGGTCGTGTCCGCGTGGCGGGCCGGCCCGACAACGCGGACCGGCGTCCTTGGTCGAATGCGGGTCGGCGTCCTAGTCGGCGCGCCGCTGACGCGCCGGCCGGCGTCCGGTCCGGTCGGCGCCCCGTCGTCCGCGGGACGCCGTGGCCGAACCCCGCCCCGATCCGCTGGTCGCCCGCTCCCGAACCACCTCGATGACGGTGGTCGGCGGCTCGACCACGCCGACGCCGCAGAGCCGCACCTCCGGTGCCGACCCGCCGAGCCGGCGCACCGCCGCCGCGTGCGTCGCCGCCTCGTCCGCCGCGGTCGCGCCCTTCACCGCCAGCAGCCGCCCGCCGGGCACCGCCAGCGGCAGACACCACGCGGCGAGGCGGTCGAGCGGCGCGACGGCCCGAGCCGTGACGATCTCCGCCGGGATCGACAGCTCCGCCAGATCATCCACATCGGCCAGCTCGTGGCCGTGCGGCCCGTCCTCCGTCGCCGGGCGCCTCACCGGGCCGGGACGCGTCGACCGGCCCCGCACCCGGGCACCGCCACGGGCGGCACGCCGCCGGTGGGCCTCGATCTCCTCCGCCCGGGCCCGCAGCACGCGGACCGTGCCGTCGAGGCCGAGCAGCCCCACCACCTCGACCAGGAAAGCCGCGCGTCGGGCCAACGGCTCGACCAGGGTCACCGACAGGTCGGGCCGGGCGATGGCGAGGACGATGCCGGGTAGGCCCGCGCCAGACCCGACGTCCACCACCGAGCTGCCCGTCGGGATCAACTCCGCCAGCGCCGCGCAGTTGAGCAGGTGCCGGTCCCAGATCCGCGGAGTCTCCCGGGGCCCGATCAGGCCGCGCACCACGCCGGGGCCGGCCAGCAGTTCCGCGTACGTCGCCGCGAGCGGTAGCCGGTCGCCGAAGAGCCGGTCGGCGGCGCCGGCGAGGTCGTCGGGAAGCGTGACCGTCGGTGCCGGGGAAGTGACGTCCGACGACGACGGCGGTACAGACGACGGCCCGGACGACGTACCGCCATCCGGGCCGAAGGTGCGATCGGTCATTCCCGTCTGGCCGGTCATCCTCGTCCGACCGGCCGGATGACGACCCGCCGGTTCGGTTCGACGCCCTCGGACTCGCTCTCCACTCCGGCGATCGCGTTGACCACGTCGTGCACGCACTTGCGTTCGAAGGCCGACATGGGTTCGAGCCGGACGGGTTCGCCGTACTGCTTGACCTTCTCCACCGCGTTCTTCGCCACCGCGGAGAGCTCCTTGCGGCGGCTGGCGCGGTACCCGCCGATGTCGAGCAGCAGCCGGCTCGGCACCCCGGTGCGCCGGAACACCGCGAGCCGGGTCAGCTCCTGGAGCGCCTCCAGCGTGGCACCACGCTGACCCACCAGCGTCTGCAACCGGGCGCCGACGACCTCGACCACCGGCCGGCCGCCCGAGACCACCTCGTCGATGTCGCCGTCGTAGTCGAGGATGTCGAGCAGTCCCTCGACATAGTCCGCCGCGATCTCACTCTGTCGGAACAGGTCGGCCTCGCTCACCGCGGCCGGCCGGGCAGCCTCGTCCGTGCGATCCTCGTCTTTCGGGCCGTCGACGGTGTCCGCGCTGTCCCCGGCCACCGCGATGGCCTCGCCGGTCTTGGCCTCCTCCGCCGGCTCCACCGCCACGACCGGGTCGCTGTCGTCGACGGGCTGCTCGGCCCGGGGAATACTGGTGTCGGTCACGGTCTCATCTCCGTACTCTCTCGGCCGGACCGTACACGGTCCCGCTGGTTTCCCGGGGCCCGGCGACGATCGCCGGTGGCCACGGGCACGTCTGTCGGGCAGCACCGCCCGTCACGTGCGGGCACGCCGGACTCCGGCCGGCGCCGGTGGCGGCCCGGAATCCCACGGGCGCTCGGCCGCACCGATCCCGGGGCCGATCGCCCGCCGCGTCAACCCTGACGCTTCGCCGGTCGCTTCTTCTTCGGGTTGACCGGCTTGGCACCCGGCTTGGGGGCCAGCGCCCGACCGTCCACCGCCGGCTTCTGCGGCTGGCCGCCGGTGCTCTTGGCCCGCCCGAACCGGCCCGCCGGCTTGGCCGCCTCCTGCTGCCGACCCGACCTGCCGGGCTGCGCCGGGCGGCGGGTCTCACCGGGGCGCGGCAACCGGCTGGCGACCGGCGGCGGCGGGTACTTGCGCAGCACCCACTGCTGCTGGACGAGGGTGAAGAGGTTGTTGGTGACCCAGTAGATAATCACACCGATCGGGAAGATCGCACCCGAAACCAGCAGTGAGGCCGGAATGCCGTAGAGCATCAGCCGCTGGATCAGGCGCTGCTGCGGATCCTCCGCCCAGCCGGTCTTCAGGATCATCTGCCGGCTGGTCAGGTAGGTGGTGGTGATCATGATGAGCACCAACGCACCGGCCAGGATCTTGACCGAGGTCCCGTTGGCGTTGAGCCGCGCCAACTCCGCCGCGCTGGAGCTGAACTTGCTGGCGATCGGTACGTCGAAGAGCCGGGCGTGGGTGGCGCTCTCGAACTGCTCCACGGTCCAGCCGTACCGGGCCTTCTTGGCCGGGTCGAGCCGCCGCAGCACGTGGAAGAGGCCGAGGAAGACCGGAGCCTGGATCAGGATCGGAAGGCAGCCCATCAGCGGGTTGGCCTTCTCCTTCCGGTAGAGCTCCACCAGCTCCCGCTGGAGCGTCTCCCGGTCGTCCTTGTACTTCTCCTGCAGCGCCCGCACCTGCGGCTGGAGCGCCTGCATCGCCCGCTGCGACTTGATCTGCTTGACGAAGATGGGGAACAGGATCACCCGGAGCGTGACGACCAGGAAGATGATCGCCAGGATCCAGGTCCAGTTCGTTCCCAGGACCTGGTCCTCCGACACCCCGACGGCGTCCCAGACGGAGTGCCACAGCAGCAGGATCCACGAGATCGCCCAGTAGATCCAGTCCAGACTCAATTCGGGGCTCCAGTCACATCGGCATGGCGGCGTGGGCCCGGCTCGGGCACCGGGTCGTACCCACCAGGGTGGAAGGGGTGGCAGCGCAACAGCCGCCGGACCGTCAGGCCGCTTCCCCGCAACGCACCGTGCCGCGCCACCGCCTCGAGGGCGTAGGCGCTGCACGACGGGTGGAACCGGCAGCGGGCCGGCAGCGCCGGGCTTATCCAACGACGGTACGCGACGATGGGTCCGACCAGCAGCCGGGCACCGAACGACATCCCCGGCGTACCGGTGGCGCCGCCGCTCATCGGGACCGCCGCCCGGACTTCCGCGGTGCCAGGGCGGCCGCGATCGCGGCGTCGAGGTCGGCGCCGAGCCGGGCGTACGACGCCTCGGCGGCGCCGGGCAACGCGCGTATCACGATCATGGCACCCGGCGGCAACCTGTCCAGCCGTTCCCGGGCGAGGTGGCGAAGCCGGCGCCGGACCCGGTTGCGGACCACCGCACCGCCGACAGCCTTCGACACGACAAAGCCGGCGCGGACCGGCGCGGGCTTCTGTTCCGCGCCGGTTCCCGACACCGGCTCGCGTGCGGTCGTGGTCCCACCGTGGGCGTCCGGAGCGTGGTCATCGGCCACCCTGAGATGGACGACGAGCACGCCTCGACTGGCGCGTCGCCCACTCCGGATCACCGCGGCGAAGTCGGTGCTGCGCCGCAGTCGCTGTGCGGCCGCCAGCACGACTGCCTACATCCCCGGAACGCCGTGCCAGCTCTCAGGCCGACAGGCGGGCGCGACCCTTGCGGCGGCGGGCCGAGATGATGGCGCGGCCAGCCCGGGTGCGCATCCGCAGCCGGAAGCCGTGGGTCTTGGCACGCCGGCGGTTGTTCGGCTGGTAGGTGCGCTTGCTCACGTCAGGCTCTCCGTCGTCGTACGCCCCGGTCGTGCGACATCGGGGTCATTGGTGGTCTGGCATCGGCCGTCGCGCGGCCGGGCGCCGATGCGCTCGGCACCAGACACCGCCCGACCCGAAACAGCCCGCAGTCACCCACCACCCTAGCAGAGGGTGACAGAACAACCGTCGGAGCCTACGCAGGCCGGCCCCCGACGTCAAACAGTAGCGGAGGGCCGACGCAGCGTTCTCCGCGTTGTTCTCCGCGTTGTTCTCCGGGTCGTTCTCGCGTTCGTCCCTGGTCGGCCCCGGCCGCTCGATCGACGCGGCACCAACCGGGTCGACGGTCGGAGGGGTGTTGAAGGGGTGTGGACGACGCTGTTAGCGTGCCCGATTGCACGTCAGCGTCAGGGGGGTGGCGGTGTCGCTGTCGGGCAAAACCGGACAAGCTCGTCGATCGTTCGACAGGTGAACCCGCGTCAACGCCAGGTCAGGCCGGGGGCGGCGGCACGGATGGCCCGGTCGGGCGACACAATCGTTCGATACACAGGTTGTGGATAACTTGTGGATGGCCGCGGCACGCCCGGGTGCGCCATCGTGCCTGTCCGCGCACGATAGCAAGCCCGGAACGGTCGGCAGGGACGGGCAGGGCGGCCGCAGACAGAGGCGATGGGGGTGGCGCGAGGGTGGCCGACACGATCGACCTGGCCGCGGTGTGGACGGCGACGACCGAGGAGCTGGCTGAGGAGATCATCTCAGCGCAGCAGCGTGCCTACCTCCGGCTGACCCGACTGCACACGATCATCGAGGACACCGCTCTGCTGGCGGTGCCCGACGCCTTCACCCGGGACGTGATCGAGTCCCGGCTCCGCCCGGCGATCACCGAGGCGCTCTCGCGCCGGCTCGGGCGGCCGGTCCAGGTGGCGGTGACGGTCCGTCCCCCGGAGGACCCGGGGCGCCCCGCGGTGTCCGGTTTCGGCCCGACCGGCGAGGCCGCCGCCCCCACCACGCCGGCCGGCTACCCCACGGAGCCACCGGCGGGCTACGCCACGGAGCCACCGGGCGGCCCGATCAACGGGGAGCCCGACACCCCGGAGCTCCGGGTGGGCGGGCCCGACGTGACGAACGACACGGGACCGGCTCCGTTCGCCGGTTCCGCCCAGCAGGGCTTCGGTGGCGCCGCGCCGCCCGTCGCCGGTGGATCCGCACAGCAGCCCTTCCCCGGTCTTCCGCACCAGACGGGCCGGCCGGGCGAGACGGTTCGCCCTCCGTTGATCCCGAGCAGCCGCGACGGCCAGGAGACCCTGTTCTCGGCGGCCTTCGCCGCCGAGCCGTACCGGCCGTCCGCGCCCCGGCAGGAACGGCGCGGGCTGGACGAACAGGCCGTCGTCGAGTCCCGCGAACCCGCCGGCGCCGGCGGGTTCGGCGCCGACCACCGGGCGGGCGAGCGGCTCTACCACGACGGCGCGAGCCGGCCGGGGCTGGGCCGGGACGCCGCGGGCACCGACAGCGGGCCCGGCCGGTCGACGGCCTTCATCGACCACCGCCCGGGTGTCCGGGACGACCGCCGACCGGGGGTCGGCGGGGCGGGGGATCTCGGTGGCAACCGGCTGAACCCGAAGTACATGTTCGAGACGTTCGTCATCGGCTCCTCCAACCGCTTCGCGCACGCCGCCGCGGTCGCGGTCGCCGAGTCACCCGCCAAGGCGTACAACCCGCTGTTCATCTACGGCAGCTCGGGGCT
>CALGAM010000182.1 GCA_937951935.1 uncultured Micromonospora sp.
GCCGCCGGCGTCCGGGGCGAGCGTACGGGCGACCAGCTCCGCCTCGGCCGCCGGCAGCAGCCACGGCGCCAGGGTGGCGTAGTAGCCGCCCAGCAGCACCACCTCGGGATTGACCAGGTTGGCCAGCAGCGCGACGCCGTGCCCGAGATACCGGCCGGTCTCGGCGAGTGCCGCCAGGATCGCCGGGTCGCCCCGGCGCGCCCGGGTCCGGATCCGGTCGACCTCGGGGGCGAAGTCGGTGACCGGACCGTCCTCGGCGGTGTCCGGCAGCGCCCGACGGATCAGCGCCGGGACGCCGGCGAGCGCCTCCAGACAGCCGCGCCGGCCACAGGGGCAGGCCGGGCCGGCCGGATCGAGCGTCACGTGCCCCAGTTCTCCGGCGAACCCGTTCCCGCCGCGCAGCAGCCGCCCGTCGGCGATCACCCCGGCGCCCAGGCCGGCGCCGCCGGTCAGGTGGACCAGGTTGGCGGTCCCGGCCCACGGGCCCTGTCGGTACTCGGCCAGTGCGGCGAGGTTGGCGTCGTTCTCGACCGCGAGCTCGAAGGCCGGCTCGCGCAGGGCACGGCGCAGGTCCGTGCCGAGGGGGACATCCCGCCAGCCGAGCGCGGTGGCGAGCCGGACGGTGCCGGCCGCGTCCACCAACCCCGGGACGGCGACGGTGAGGCCGAGCACCTGGCGCCCCTGCCCGGAGATCCGTCTGACGACCCGGGTGGCCAGCGCGGCGATCGCACCGACGGCGCGTCCGGGGGAGGCGGACGAGCCGTCGAAGGCTCGCCGCCAGGAGAGCAGTTCGGTGCCGGCGAGGTCGACGGCGACGACGGTCAGCTCGTCGAGCCCCACCTCCAGGCCGATCGACGCGTACGGGCTGCCGTCGGGCACCAGCATGGTCGCCGGACGGCCGATCCGGTTCTCGGTGAGTCCGGTCTCCCGGATCAGGCGGCGGTCGATCAGTTCGGCGACCAGGCTGGAGACGGTCGCCTTGTTCAGGCCGGTGCGGGCGGCGATGTCGGCGCGGGAACACGGCGCGTTGGCCCGGACGAAGCGGAGGACGACGGCGAGGTTGGTGGCCCGCACGTCGGCGAGGTCGGCCGGTTGTGGCCCGCTCTGCGTCGTGATCAAGATTTGTCCCCGCTCCCCCACACGACGGCGGCCCCGGCGTTCTCGGGGTCGACCGCGCCCCATCATGCCGCACCACGAGCCGTCCGGCCACGCGCGTCCGTGCTGCGGTGGCGCGGGACGCGTCCGGCCCACGCCATCTTGTGGCATCGGTCACCGTCGATTACGTTTGTTTAGTAACCAGACTAACTAACTCTACCCGGTACCACCCCCTCGGACCGCCGCGCCCGTCCCGCCCGCGTGGCGGCCGTACCGCGACAGCGAAGGGAGCGCGCCGTGGAAGCACCCGGCCCGGACCTCGCCACCACCCGGAGAAACGTCCTCGGCCTGCTGGGCCTCGGCGCGGCGGCGACCGTCGGCGGTGCCCTGCTCGGCGGCTGCGGCGGCGAGGCACGGTCCACAGGCGACGCGCAGAACCTGGACAGGCTCGCCGGGTTGCTGCCGCACCAGCGGCCCCTGCCCGCGGGGATACCCGCGCCGGACATCGCCGGCGTCCGGCCGGTGCCCGACGGCTACACCGACTTCCCGGCCGACCTGGTCGACGCCGTCGCCGAGCGGCCGGGCAGCAGCGGACAGGAGATCCGGGCGATGACCCCGGCCTGGGGGCCCGCGCCGCCCGGGCTCGGGCAGAGCGCCTACCTGGCCGCGGTCAACGCCGAGCTCGGGGTGCCGGTCAACTTCAGCGTCCAGGACGGCAACACGTACGCCGAGAAGCTCAACGCGATGCTCGGGGCCCGGGACGTGCCGGACCTGCTCTGCGTGCCGGAGTGGGAGGTGTCCAAGCTGCCGCGCTTCTCCGACGCGGTGGCCGCGCTCTTCGAGGACCTCACCGACCACCTCGCCGGGGACCGGATCACCGCCTACCCGATGCTGGCCACCCTCCCGACCGGTGCCTGGCGCAACGCCCTGTGGAACGAGCGACTGATGGCGATTCCCAACCCGACCGACGGGCCGTTCCCCTGGGCGCTCTTCTGCCGCAGGGACCTGCTCGACAGGGCGGGGCTGGGCTACCCGACGAGCATGGACGAGCTGCTCGAGATCGGCAGGCAGGTCACCGATCCGGCGAGGGGCGTCTGGGCGTTCTCCGACATCTTCGCGATGGTGCAGATGTTCTACCGGTCGCCCGGCACCGACGACGGCTGGCGGCTGCGGCCGGACGGCACCCCCGAGTTCAAGTACGAGACCCCGGAGTTCCGGCAGGCCGTCGAGTTCATGGCGCGGGTCTACCGGGAGGGGCTGGTACACCCCGACCTGGTGGCCAGCAGGGGCGCCGACGCCAAGCAGCTCTTCCAGAGCGGAAGGATCATCTTCCACCAGGACGGTCTCGGCATGTGGCAGCCGATGCAGGCCGAGCAGCAGAAGGTCACCCCCGGCTTCGACATCCAGCCGGTGCCCGTCTTCTCGGCCACCGGCGGTGACCCGCTGGTGTGGGGAGACGACGACCCGATCTCCTACACCTTCATCAGGAAGGGACTGGGCAGGGCGCGGGTCGAGGAACTGCTCCGGGTGATCAACTGGTGCTCGGCGCCGTTCGGGACGACGGAGTTCCACCTGCGCGAGTACGGCGTCGAGGGCCGGCACCACACCCGCGGCGCCGCCGGGCCGGCCAAGACCGACCTCGGCTTCAAGGAGATCGCCAACCAGTACTTCTTCATCAGCGGTCGCAGCCCGGTGATCCAGCCCTATCCGCAGACCCCGAACTACGTGCGAGACCTGCTGACCTACTCCAACGAGATGGTGAGGTACCTGGAGAAGGACCCGTGGGCCGGGCTGAAGCTGGAGATGCCGGCCCGGTTCAAGGCCGGTCTGGTGCCGACGGAGGACAAGATCACGGACATCCTGCGGGGCCGGCGACCGCTGCGCGACCTGGACACGGTGATCCGGGAGTGGCGGACCAGCGGCGGCGGCGACGAGGCCCGGGAGTTCCGTGCCAGGGCGCTGGCCGACGCCGGACGATGAGCACCCGGGAGGCGGTCCGCCCCGGCGGGGGGTGGGAGACGCCCGACGTCGGTCCCGGTGGTGCCTCCGCCGCGGGCTCGGACACCCGGCGGGCCGGCCGGGACGTCCGGGCCGCACGCCGCCGGCGCCGTCCGGGCCGGCGGCCCCCGCTGCGGGCCCGGCTGCGCCGGGACTGGCCGCTGCTGGTGATGGTCGCGCCGGCCGCGGCGCTGCTGCTGGTCTTCCACTACGTGCCCACGCTCGGCAACGTGGTCGCGTTCCAGGACTACAACCCGTACGCCGGGGACAGCCCGCTCCAGGCGTTCCTCGCCAGCCCGTGGATCGGGTTCGGCAACTTCGAGGCGCTCTTCAGCGACCCGGCGTTCTGGGACGCGTTCTGGAACACCCTGTCGATAACCGCGTTCCAGCTCGTCTTCTACTTCCCACTACCGATCGCCCTGGCGATCGTGCTCAACGGCATCCTCTCCGCGCGGCTGCGCGCCTTCGTGCAGAGCGTCGTCTACCTGCCGCACTTCTTCTCCTGGGTACTGGTGGTGACGTTCTTCGTCCAGATGTTCGGCGGCGCCGGCCTGCTCGCCCAGACACTGCGCGACGCCGGCCTGCAGCCGTGGGACATCATGTCCAATCCGGACACGTTCGTCGTGCTGGTCACCGCCGAGGCGGTCTGGAAGGACGCCGGCTGGGGCGCGGTCGTCTTCCTGGCCGCGCTCTCCACCATCGACCCGCACCTGTACGAGGCGGCGGCGGTGGACGGGGCCGGGCGGTGGCGGCGGCTGTGGCACGTGACCCTGCCCGGCCTGCGACCGGTGATCGTCCTGCTGCTGATCCTGCGGCTCGGCGACGCGCTGTCGGTCGGCTTCGAACAGTTCCTGCTGCAGCGGGACGCGGTCGGCCGGCAGGCCGCCGAGGTGTTGGACACCTTCGTCTACCACCAGGGGATCACGACCGGGAACTACGGGTACGGGGCGGCGGCCGGGTTGTTCAAGGCGGTGGTCGGGCTGGTGCTGATCCTGGCGGCCAACCGGATCGCCCACGCCCTCGGCGAGCGGGGGGTGTACTCACGGTCATGACGGTGACCCGACGTACGACGGCCGGGGCGGGGGCGCGGCGCGGGCGGAGCCGCCGCCCGGCCTGGGAGGAGCCGCCGAGTGTGGTCGGCCAGGTCGCCCGGGGCGGCCTGCTGACCGGTGTGGTGCTGGCGGTGTTGCTTCCCCTGTGGGTGGTGGTGGTCACCAGCCTGGCCTCGCGCGAGACCATCGACGAGGCCGGCGGTCTGGTGCTGGTGCCGCGGGAGATCGACGTCTCGGCGTACGTGACGATCTTCTCCGGTGGCCAGGTCACCCGGGCGCTCTGGATCAGCGCCCTGGTCACCACCGTGGGCACGGCGGTGAGCGTGACCCTGACCGTGCTGGCCGCGTACGGGCTCTCCCGCCCCGGCTCGGTGGCACACCGCGGCCTGCTGCTCTACTTCCTGCTGACCTTCCTGGTCTATCCCGGCATGGTGCCGAGCTACCTGGTGGTGACCGGGCTCGGTCTGAAGGACAGCCTCTGGGCGCTGATCCTGCCGAGCGCGATCAGCGTCTTCAACCTGGTGGTGCTCCGGGCGTTCTTCCAGAACATTCCCGGCGACCTGCTCGACAGCGCCCGGATCGACGGGGCGGGGGAGTTCCGGATCCTGGCCCGGATCGTGCTGCCGCTGTCCAGGGCGGTCATCGCCGTGGTCGCCCTCTTCTACGCCGTCGGCTACTGGAACGTCTGGTTCACCGCGTTGCTCTACATCGACGACAACGCGAGGTTCCCGAGCCAGCGGGTGCTGCAGAGCTTCATCCTGGCCGGGCAGTCGCCGAACACCTCCGGCCTGGTCGGCGCCGCGATGCCGCCGACGCTGGCGATCAAGATGGCGGTGGTGGTGGTGACGGTCGCGCCGGTCGTCCTGGTCTATCCGTTCGTGCAGCGGCACTTCGTCAAGGGTGTGATCGTCGGCGCGGTCAGGGGGTGACCCGCGGCGCCTATGCTCGGGAGCATGACCGCCATGGCGCCGACCCGGAGCGAACCCGACCTGTCGTACCTCCTGGACCACACCAGCCACGTGCTGCGTACCCGGATGGCGGCGGCCCTGGCCGAGGTGGGGCTCACCGCGCGGATGCACTGTGTGCTGGTGCACGCCCTGGCCGAGGAACGGACCCAGGCCCAGCTCGCCGAGCTCGGGGACATGGACAAGACCACGATGGTGGTCACCGTCGACGCCCTGGAGCGGGCGGGACTGGCGGAGCGGCGACCGTCCGACACGGACCGGCGGGCCCGCATCATCGCGGTCACCCCGGAGGGGGCCCGGGTCGCCGCGCGCAGCCAGGAGATCGTCGACCGGGTGCACCGGGAGGCGCTGGCGACGCTCCCGGCCGAGGAGCGGGAGGTCCTGGTCCGCGCCCTGACCCGGCTGGCCACCGGCCACCTCGCCGAGCC
>CALGAM010000183.1 GCA_937951935.1 uncultured Micromonospora sp.
TGCCGTCGTGGGACGAGCACCTGCGCCAGCACGGTGGTCGGCTCACCAAGGCCGACCAGGCCGCCGAGCTGCGCGCGTTGCGACACATCGAGGGCGTCCCCGAGGTGAGCCACCTGCTGCCGGCCGAGGCCGGCCGCTGACCGGGGCCGGCCCGGTCGCCCGTTCTCGGCGTGCCCCCGGTACGGCGGGGACGGCCACGTGGTCGACGGTGACGTGGCGTGCCGCGAGGGGTGAGGGGGACGCGTCCGGACCGGCCGACGACGGGGTACCCCCCTTGCGGGACGGGAGCGCGCCGGCAGGGCAGGATGTACCCCCGAGGGGGTGGAGTAGTTGGCGGGGCGGATCCGGGACGAGGACATCGCGCTGGTCCGGGAGCGCACCTCGATCGCCGACGTCATCTCCGAGACGGTCACGCTGCGCTCCGCCGGCGGCGGCAACCTGAAGGGCCTGTGCCCGTTCCACGACGAGAAGACCCCGTCGTTCACGGTCGCCCCCACCCGGGGGGTCTACTTCTGCCACGGCTGCGGGGCCGGCGGCGACGCCATCAAGTTCCTGATGGACGCCGAGCACCTGACCTTCGTCGAGGCCGTGGAGCGGCTGGCCGCCCGGGCCAACATCCAACTGCGGTACGTCGAGGCCGGCCCGGCGCCGATCCGTCCCCAGCAGGGACTGAAGCAGCGCCTGGTCGCCGCGCACGCCGCCGCCGCCGAGTTCTACGCCGCCCAGCTCGGCACCGCCGCGGCCCGTCCGGCCCGCGAGTTCCTCGCCCAGCGTGGCTTCGACAAGGCGGCGGCGCAGACGTACGGCTGTGGCTTCGCCCCGGACGCCTGGGACGCGTTGACGAGGCACCTGCGGCAGAAGGGGTTCACCGCCCAGGAGCTGATCACCGCCGGTCTGGCCCGGCAGGCCCGCTCCGGGTCGCTGATCGACCGGTTCCGGCGTCGCCTCCTCTGGCCGATCAGGGACCTCACCGGTGACGTGATCGGGTTCGGCGCCCGCAAGCTGTTCCCCGACGACGACGGGCCGAAGTACCTCAACACCCCCGAGACGCCGATCTACAAGAAGTCGCACGTTCTCTACGGCATCTACCAGGCGAAGCGGGAGATCGCCCGGCAGGGGCGGGCGGTGATCGTCGAGGGCTACACCGACGTCATGGCGTGCCACCTGGCGGGGGTGCCGACCGCGGTGGCGACCTGCGGCACCGCGTTCGGCGCCGACCACATCTCGGTGCTGCGCCGGCTGCTGATGGACACCGACGCGGTGACCGGCGAGATCATCTTCACCTTCGACGGGGACGCCGCCGGGCAGAAGGCGGCGCTGCGCGCCTTCGAGGAGGACCAGCGCTTCGTCGGGCGGACCTTCATCGCGATCAGCCCGGACAACATGGACCCGTGCGAGCTGCGGCTGGCCAAGGGAGACCTGGCGGTGCGGGACCTCGTCGCCCGCCGCGAGCCGCTGGTCGACTTCGCGCTGCGCCAGGTGATCAGCAGGTACGACCTGAACACCGTCGACGGCCAGGTGGAGGCGATGCGCCGGGCGGCGCCGATGGTGGCCAAGCTCAAGGACCGGGAGAAACGTCACGGGTACGTCCGCAAGCTCGCCGAGGAGCTCCTGGGCCTGGAGATCGAGATGGTGCAGCGGGCGGTCCGCGAGGCCGAGGCCGAGCTGCGCGGCGGCGATGCGGCCCGGGGCGACCGCGGGCCGGCCCGGCCCCGGCCGGCCGAGCCGGCGGTGGACGACCCGCAGACCCTGGTGGAGCGCGAGGCGCTGAAACTGGCCCTGCAGGTGCCGGTGCTGGCCGGGCCGATGTTCGACGCGCTCGGGCCGGAGGTGTACCAGCACCCCGTACACCGGGTGGTGCGTACCGCGGTCGCGGCGGCCGGCGGTGCGGCGGGTGCGACCGCCGCGGCCGGGGGCGCGGTATGGGTCGAGGCGGTCCGGGACGCCTGCGGCGACCTGGCGGCGGCGGCCCTGGTCAGCGAGTTGGCGGTCGAGCCGCTGCGGATCGACGCCGAGCCCGATCCCCGGTACGTCGCGATCCAGCTGGCCCGGCTGGAGTTGGGGGCGGTCACCACCCGGATCCGGGAGCTGAAGTCGAAGGTGCAGCGGACCAACCCGACGGCGCACAGGGACGAGTACTTCGCGCTCTTCGGCGAGCTGCTGTCGTTGGAGCAGCACGCGCGCGCCCTGCGCGAGCAGGCGATGGGGGGTCTGTAGCCGTGGCACCGTTGTTCGGTCTCTTCTCCCGCGCCCGGCGCCTGCCGGGGACCCTCCGGCCGGCACTCGAACGCGACGAGCGGGTGCTCGACTGGGCCCGGGTGGGCGACGACGGCGGCGAGCGGGCGGTGGTGGCGACCAACCGTGGACTGTGGTTGCCGGACCTCGCGGCAGGGGTCGGCTGGACGCCGGGTCCGGACGGCCGGCTGGGCTGGCACGAGGTCCACAAGGCGGTCTGGTCCGGGCGGGAGCTGGCGATCACCCCGGCGGAGCTGGTCGAGGAGCGGGCCGGCTACCGGGTGCTGGCCGACGGGGAGGTGCGGACGTACCTGCTGCTCGACCCGGGGAACCTGCCCCACCAGGTGCGGGCCCGGGTCACCCGGTCGGTGGCCTACAGCGCGCACCGGCGGCTGCCCGGCGGCGGGGTCCGGGTGGTGGCCCGGCGGGTCCCCGGGGTCGACGGCCTGACCTGGACGGTCCGGTACGACCCGGGTACGCCCGCCGGTGACGCGATCACCGAGGAGACCGACCGGCTCGTGGCGGCGGCCCAGGCCGCCACCCAGCCCGAGCTCTGAGCGCCCCGCCCGGTCTCGCCCGCCCGGGTCCCGGGGTGACCCTCGTCTCACCCGTCCGGGTGCTCTCCGACCGTCCCGCCCGCGCGACCCGCGGCCCGCCGGAACCGGACGCCGCCCGATTCGACCCTGTCTGACCGTTTCCCCGCGCGACTCCGGCCCTGCCCGGTCCCGGCCCCGGGCTGATCCCGGCCCCTTCGCGGCTGGCCCGGGCCGGTGGCCCGGCCGGAATAACTCGCTGGACGTGTCGGACGGGCGGGCTAGGGTCTGGGTCGTGGCGAACGACGGGGTGCTGATCCGAGCCCGTGGGCTGGTCAAGCGGTTCGGGGATTTCGTGGCGGTCAATGGGATCGATGTCGATGTCCGGGCCGGCGAGGCATTCGGGTTCCTCGGCCCCAACGGCGCCGGCAAGAGTTCGACCATGCGCATGATCGGCTGTGTCTCCCCGCCCAGCGGGGGCGAGCTGCGGATCCTGGGCATGGACCCGCGGCGGGACGGCCCGGCGATCCGGGCCCGGCTCGGCGTCTGCCCGCAGCTGGACAACCTCGACCCCGAGCTGACCGTCCGGGAGAACCTGACCACCTACGCGCGATACTTCGGCATCCCCCGGCGGGTGGCCCGGGAACGCGCCGCCGAGCTGCTGGAGTTCGTGCAGCTCACGGAGCGGGCCAACAGTCGGGTGGAGCCGCTGTCCGGCGGCATGAAACGGCGGCTGACGATCGCGCGGGCGCTGGTCAACGAGCCTGACATCGTGCTGCTCGACGAGCCCACCACCGGGCTGGACCCGCAGGCCCGGCACCTGGTCTGGGAGCGGCTCTTCCGGCTCAAGCAGCAGGGTGTCACGCTGGTGCTGACCACGCACTACATGGACGAGGCGGAGCAGCTCTGCGACCGGCTGGTGGTGATGGACGGCGGCCGGATCGTCGCCGAGGGCTCACCGCGGGAACTGATCGAGCGCTACTCCACCCGAGAGGTGGTCGAGCTGCGGTTCGGCGGCGAGGAGCAGGAGAGCTTCGCCGGCAAGCTGACCGGCATCGGCGAGCGGACGGAGGTGCTGCCCGACCGGATCCTGCTCTACGTCGCCGACGGTGACGCCGCCGTGACCGAGGTGCACGCCCGGGCGCTGACCCCGGCGAGCGTGCTGGTGCGGCGCAGCACCCTGGAGGACGTCTTCCTGCACCTGACCGGCCGGACGTTGGTGGACTGAGATGAGCGTGTCGACCGTGGCGAGGCCGCGCGCCGGGCTGGTCGGGCGTGTCCCGGCGCTCGCGGTTCTCGAATACCAGCTCGTGCTCTACCGGCGCACCTGGCGGGCCGGGGTCTTCTCGTCGTTCCTGCTGCCCGTGCTCACCATGGTCGGATTCGGGGTCGGCGTCGGTGCGTACGTCGAGTCCGGCGTGGGCGGGGTCCCCTACCTCGACTTCATCGTCCCCGGCCTGATCGCCTCGACCGCGCTGCAGGTCGCCGTCGGCGAGTCGACCTGGCCGGTGCTGAGCAGCTTCGAGTGGGTCAAGAGCTACGTCGCGCAGGCGGCGAGCCCGCTGCGCGTCGGTGACATCCTCGGCGGACACGTCGCCTTCGTGCTGTTCCGGGTGCTCACCAGCAGCCTCGCCTTCCTGCTGGTGGCGGCGCTGTTCGGCACGCTGCACTCGCCCTGGGCGCTGGCCGTGCCGCCGCTGGTGCTCCTGATCGGGCTCGCGGTCACCACCCCGGTCTTCGCCTACAGCTCCTGGGTGAGCAGCGACAACTACCTGTCGCTGCTGTTCCGGTTCGCGGTCATCCCGATGTCGCTCTTCGCCGGGGTCTTCTTCCCGGTCGAGTCGCTGCCGGTCGGGCTGCGCTGGTTGGCGTACGTGTCGCCGCTCTGGCACGGCGTCGACCTGTGCCGGGCGGCAACCCTGGGTACCGCACCGGACTGGTCGGCCCCGGGCCACCTGCTCTACCTCGGCGCCTGGGCGGTCGGCGGCTGGCTTCTGGCCCGGCTCCGCTTCCGCCGGCGTCTGGTGATCTGAGCCCGCCCGCCCCGGGTGCCCGCGCCCCGTCGTGTCGTCGGTCGTCGTAAGGAGATGTCCGTGGTCAGCCTCGTCCTGCCCCGGCTGATGAGCCTCCGTGGCCCGGCCCGCCGTTCGATCTCGGTGGCCGGGCGGAACGTCACCGCCCTCAGGTCGGCGTACTGGATCGTGCTGCTCTCGGGCATCGCCGAGCCGATGCTCTACCTGCTGTCCATCGGGGTCGGGGTGGGCCGACTGATCGGCGACCTGCGCCTGCCCGGCGGCCCCGTGGTGTCGTACGCGGCGTTCGTGGCCCCGGCGATGCTGGCCGCGTCGGCGATGAGCGGGGCACTGGCCGAGACGACGTTCAACTTCTTCGGCAAGATGAAGTACCTGAAGCTGTACGACGGGATCCTGGCCACTCCCGTACGGCCGTTCGAGATCGCCCTCGGCGAGCTGGGCTGGGCGATGCTGCGCGGCACGCTCTACTCCGCGGTCTTCCTCGCGGTGATGGTCGCCATCGACCTCACCTCGCCGCTGCGGGCGTTGGCCGCGCTGCCGGCGGCGGTCCTGGTCGGCTTCGCGTTCGGCGGACTGGGCATGGCGATCTCCACCTTCATGCGGAGCTGGCAGGACTTCGACCTGCTCGGGTCGGCCCAGTTCGCGCTCTTCCTCTTCTCCGGGACCTTCGTACCGGCGCAGGCCTACCCGTCGGTGCTGCGGTGGGTGGTCGAGGCCAGCCCGCTCTACCGCGCGGTGGACCTGATCCGCGGGATCACCGTCACCGGGTTCGGTGTCTCTCAGCTCGTCGACGTGCTCTACCTCGCCGCGGTGTTGACGATCGGTCTGGTCGTCGCCGGGCGGCGGATGGAGCGGCTGCTGTGCAGGTAGCCGGGCGGGTTCGACGCGCCGGGGAGCCCCGGCGCCGCGCGGCCCGGGGATGAGCGGTTGAGCCCTGGCGAAGGCCATCCTCCGACTACCGTCGGTAGTTGACCCGTGGTCGGGTCGGCTGTGTGTCGACGGTGCCGGTGGAGCGGACGAAGGGGGCGGGGTGGCCGAGAAGCGACGGGCCGGGCACCCGGGCCGGCTGTCCCGAGCGGCCTGGTGGGCGGTGGCGCGGCGCACGCTGCGGGGGGCCCAGGCCGACAACGTCACCGACTGGGCGGCGGCGCTGACCTACTACGGTGTGCTGTCGCTCTTCCCGGCCCTGCTGGTGCTGGTCTCGATACTGGGCCTGGTCGGCGACACGGCGGTCCGCGGGGTGCAGGACGTCATCCGGGACGTCGTCCCCGCCCCGTCGGCGCGGGACATCCTGCTGACCGGTGTCGCCCAGGTCCAGGGCAGCGCCGGTACGGCCGGCCTCGTCGCGATCGTCGGCCTGCTCGGGGCGTACTGGACCGCCTCGGGGTACGTCGGTGCGTTCATGCGGGCGGCCAACGCGATCTACGGCGTGCCGGAGGGACGCCCGCTCGCCACCACCCTGGCGCTCCGGCTCGGCCTCACCGCGCTGGTCGGGCTGATGGCGCTGGTCAGCCTGGTGCTGCTGGTGTTCAGCGGGACGTTGTCCGAGCAGGTGGGCCGGCGGCTGGGGATCGGCGAGGCGGGCGTGGCCGCCTGGGACGTCGCGAAGTGGCCGGTCCTGCTGGTCCTGGTCAGCCTGATCTTCGCGGTGCTCTACTGGGCGACGCCGAACGCCCGGCAACGCTTCCGGTGGATCAGCCCCGGAGGGCTCCTCGCGGTGCTGGGCTGGGCCGTCGTCTCCGCGGGTTTCGCCTTCTACGTGGCGAACTTCGGCTCCTACAACAAGACGTACGGGTCGCTCGCAGCGGTGATCGTCTTCCTCGTCTGGCTCTGGCTGTCGAACGTGGCGATTCTGCTCGGCGCGAAACTGAGCGCGGAGCTGGAACGGGAGCGGGCCGTCCGGCGGGGCGCCCCGGCCGGGCGGGAACCGTACGTTCCACTCCGGGACGACCGCAAGCTCCGCCGGCGGCGCCGGGACACCTGAACCGGTGTCGCGCCGACGCCGGTTGCGGCGCCGCTGTCCGCCCGGATCCCGGGCCCTGGTTCGACGGCCGTCGGGCCGCCTCGGTGAGGCCCTCGGGGCGAAGAACCGCCCGGCAGCCGGGCTGGGAGGGTGGTGATCGGTGACCCGGCCGCCGGGCGGTGTCAGGTGGTCGTGCCGGTGCCGCCCGACCCGGGGGCGTCGGGTCGCGAGCCGGAGGTTGTCCCGGACGTCGGGGGCGCCGAGGCCGAGGTGTCGGATGCGCCGCCCCCGCCGGCTGCGGCCGACCGGCCGTTGTCGCCGCTGCCCACGCCCAGCCTCTCGCCCAGCCTGGTGTGGCTGAACCGGTTCCTGCCCTCGGTGTAGATCCGGCTGGCCTGGGCCTGGGCGAGCCCGGCCGCCTCCTGCACCGTGGGGTGGTCGAGCAGCCGGCGGCCCTGCCGCAGCAGCTGCTCGTATCGCTCCCGGCCCGCGCGGGCACCCAGGACGAAGCCCACGGCCAACCCGCCGACGAACCACAGCTTTCCGCGCATGGCGGCTCCTTCCCTGTCGACGCGTCCGCCCTCCGGGTGTCCCCGGCGGTTGGGGTGTTGCGCGCCTGCGTCCGTGTACCCAGGTCGGTTCCATCCTCCACCGAAGTCATGCCTGCTTGAGGCCAGGATGGCGATTTGTCTGGTGCGGGGGCGGAGGGCGGGGCGGTAACCCGGTGGACCACCACCCCCGATCGTCCTGTACTCTTGTCCCGTCGCACCGCGCCGGAGGGTTCCGGTGCCGGTCGCACGCGATCCCCCGTAGCTCAATTGGCAGAGCATCCGGCTGTTAACCGGCAGGTTTTTGGTTCGAGTCCAAACGGGGGAGCTTCACCGAGTGGTCCGCCCACCGGCCAGGCCGGTGGGCGTCGTCGTATCCGACGTCCCTCACACCGGACGCCCGTCTGCGGGCGGCGGTCGGCCGCGTCCGGCACCGGCACCCGCGTCCGCCGGCCGCGCTGTCTCCCGGGCCCGCCACCCACCCGCAGGGTGTGCCCCGGTCGGGTGGCAGAACCCCGGCCAGGCCGCAAACCAGCGGAAGGGAAGGCCGCGCCGTGAGAACGTGCGGTTCGTGGGCGCGCTACCGACCGAGACCGACGTGGTCGTCGTCGGCGGCGGGCTGGCGGGCCTGGCCGCCGCCCGTCGGCTGCACCAGGCCGGTACGCCCTGGCTCCTGGTCGAGGCCGCCGACCGGCTCGGTGGGCGGGTCGCCACCGACGCGGTGGACGGCTACCTCATCGACCGGGGGTTCCAGGTGGTGAACACCGCCTATCCCCGGCAGGCCGCACTGGTCGACCTGGCCTCCCTGAACCTGGGGCTCCTCACCCAGGGGGTGCTGGTCCGCCGGGGCGAAACCCGGCACCGGATGGTCCACCCGCTGCGCGACCCGCTCGGCGCGGCCCGGACCATCCTCACCGGGCTCGCCGACGGCGCCCAGCTCGGGTGGCTGGGCCGGGCGCCGGAGCCGGTGGGGGCGCTCGCCCGGACGGCCGGCGCGGAACGGGCCAGCAGCGTCGGCCGGGCCTTCGACCGGATCCGCCTGGCCGGGCTGGCGGCCCGCTGCGCGGCGTACCCGGTCCACCGGCTCCTCGCGGCGCCCGAGCTGACCGCGGAGCTGGAGCTGCGCCGGGCCGGACTCTCGGACCGGATCGTCGAGGAGCTGCTCCGGCCGTTCCTCTCCGGGGTCTTCGGAGAGCGGGAACTGACCACGTCGAGCCACGTGCTCGCCATGGTCGTCCGGTCGTTCACCCGGGGGCGGGTCGGGCTCCCGGCCGCCGGGATGGCCGCCCTGCCGGCGGCGGTCGCGGCACCGCTGCCGGCGTCGCTGGTCGTGCTCGGCGTTCCCGCCCTCTCGGTCCGTGCCGGGCGGGTCGTCACCCCGGCCGGCACGATCCGCTGCCGGGCCGTCCTGGTCGCCGTCGACCCGGGTACGGCCCACCGGCTGCTGCCAGGGCTCGGCACGGTACGACTGAACCGGCTGACGACCTACTACCACTCGGCGGCCGAGCCGCCGGTGGACGAGCCGATCCTGCTGCTGGACGGCGACCGGCGGGGAGTGGTCGCCAACACGGTCGTACTCAGCCACGCGGCCCCGACGTACGCCCCGGCCGGACGGCATCTCGTCGCGACCTCGGTGGCCGGTCCGGAGGTGCCGCCCGAGCCGGTGGTCCGGGCCGAACTCGCCCGGCTCTACGGCCGCCCGGTCGACGACTGGGAGCATCTGACGACCGTGTCGGTGGCGGGAGCCCTGCCCGCCGCCCCACCGCCACAGGGGCGGCTGCGCAAGCCGGTGGCACTGGGAGAGGGGATCTTCGTGGCCGGCGACCACCGGGCCAGCCCGTCGGCGCAGGGCGCGTTGGCGAGCGGCTGGCGCGCGGCCGGGGCGGTGCTGCGGCACCTCGGGCGGCGACGGGACGTCGTGGACGAGCCGACGGTGCGGTCGGAGGCTCCCACGCGGTGACCCCCGACTGTCAGCCGGGGTTGCTATTCTCCCCGTGCCGGGACCGCCGTCGCCGTCCATCGGACACACGCGGACCGATGGAGCGCACCTGACCCGCGCGGCTCAGGAGCACCGGACGCCGGTGGTCGGCTGGGTCCTGCCGGGGTAGGATCCCGGCGCCGGTCACCGGGGCGGTAGCTCAGTCGGTTAGAGCAGGGGACTCATAATCCCTCGGTCGCGGGTTCGAGTCCCGCCCGCCCCACCACACAGGACCCTGGTCAGCCGGGCTGGCGACGGTTCGGGGCGGACCGCGCCGAGAGCCGGTCCCACGCCGTCGGTCCGCACGGAGTCCGCAGCAGCACGAAGCCGCCGCCCGGTCGAGGTGGTCCGCCACTTGGTCTTGGTCGTCCTCGAACAGGTCCGCGTAAACATCGAGGGTCATGGCAGCCGAGACATGCCCGAGTATCCGCTGAACCGCCTTCACGTTGGCGCCCTCGGCGACTGCGAGACTGGCTGCGGTGTGCCGTAGCTCGTGCGGCGTCAGACCAGCAAGGCCGACCGACTCAGCAGGCCGGTCAACGATCCGCCGGCGGATTTTGTTGTTGTGCGGCCCTCCGCCGCCGGGGGATGTAAACACCAGCTCATCACCCGCCTTGCCGCTATCTGCGCGGCCATGGGCTCAACCAGGAAGCTGGGGAGCGGTACCGACCGGCGTTGGTGCGTCTTCGGCGTGCCGAACACCACCCGACCGTTCACATCGGTCACCGACTCCGCCGGCAGCAGCCGCAGCCGCGTCAGATCCACCCGGCGCACCCGGAGGGCGGCGAGTTCACCCCAGCGAAGCCCTGCATAAGCCAGCACACGGACGATCAGCCCGTATGGCTTTGGCTTCAGCCGCGAGTTCATCGACCTGTGCGTGAGTTAGGAAGACCTCCTCTGCGTGTACCACACGTGGCAAGCGCACGCCAGCGGCGACGTTGCGAGAAAGCCTGCCGTCCCGAAGCGCCATCGCCAGCAACAACGAGATCACCTGATGCGCCTGCCGAACGGTCGACAGGGCAAGCCCGGCCTGCGTCATCCGGCGTACCCACTCGCCAACGTCAGCGTGCGTGACGGCCGACAGCGGAACGTGTGCCTACACCGGCAGGAGCTGTAGCTGGAGCAGGTTGTCATACCGATGGCGCGTCAACGGCTTGAGCTGCACCTGACTCTCCAACCAACGCGCGGCCTATTCGCCAACCGTGACGCGAGCAGCCGGGTCGACCCACTCACCGCGAGTTAACGCAGCCTTCATCAAAGCGCCGCGCAAGCACGGCGCGCCGCAACCCACACAGCTGTGACTCAGTCACTTACTCGAACTCCAGGCTCCCGCCCGAATCCAAATCAGCATCGCCGGTATCAGCTCGAAAATCTGAGGGCAACAGCAATCCTTCCGGTGGCCCGTCAGTCCACAAATCGAAGGCTGGCGGAGTACTGCTGAACGTGGTGCTCAGGTCAACGTCGCCACCGGCGAATCGTGCTCCAATGAAATCGACCTGAATGGCGGCGAACCGCGTGCGGGTAAAGTCGGCTCGGCCGCCGGTGTGCCGTGTGTTGCTGAAGTCGACGTGGCCGCCGGTGAACTGTGCGTGGCTGAAGTTCACGTTGCCGCCGGTGTGCCGTGTGTTGCTGAAGTCGACGTGGCTGCCGGTGACCCATACGCTGCTGATGTCGACGTGGCTGCCGGTGAACCATGTGCGGCTGAAGGTGACGTAACCTTCGGCGAAATGCATCTTGTGGAAGGAAATCCGGCCGCCGAGGAACTGTGCGTGTCTGAGATTGACCCGGCCGCCGGTGAACTGTGCGTGGCTGAAGTTCACGTTGCCGCCGGTGAAACGTGCGCTGTCAAGGGTGGTCTGGCCGTTGGTGAAGTGCGTGTCGCGAAAGTCGACGTGGCCGCCGGTGAACTGTGCGCTGCTGAAATCGACACTGCCGCCGGTGAACCGTGCGAGGTGGAAGCTAACTTCACCGTCAGTGAACCGCGCGCTGCCGAAGTCGACGTAGCCGCTGGTGAATCGTGCGTGGCTGAGGTTGACGTTGCCGCCGGTGAATCGTGCGTGGCTGAAGGTGATGTTGCCGCTGGTGAATCGTGCGTGGCTGAGGTTGACGTTGCCGCCGGTGAACTGTGCGTGGCTGAAGGTGATGTTGCCGCTGGTGAATCGTGCGTGGCTGAGGTTGACCCTTGCCGCCGGAGAACACCGCGCGGGTGAAGTCGCCGCCGTCGAAGACCGCGCCGGAGAAGTCGAAGTCGTGCCCCTGC
>CALGAM010000184.1 GCA_937951935.1 uncultured Micromonospora sp.
GGGGTGGCGGGATTTGAACCCACGGCCCCTCGCTCCCAAAGCGAGTGCGCTACCAAGCTGCGCCACACCCCGTGGCGTGGAAGAGTGTATGCCCCCGCGTCCCGGTCGCGCCTGCCCGGTCTCCGCCTGGGCGCTCCGTGTCAACCCACTCCGCCTGATCCTGACGTACGACGGCCGACCCCGCCCGCCGTACCGGTTGGTTGATCTTGCCGAGGACCGTCGTGGACCGGCACGCCCAAGATCCGCTCCGGCTGTCGGGGTACGCCGTCGGCATACCCCGTACACACCCGACGGGGTGATTGGTTAACCTATCGGACGTGCCCCGGCGACCGGGGCGTACGCGGGCGTAGCTCAATGGCAGAGCTTCAGTCTTCCAAACTGACGGTGCCGGTTCGATTCCGGTCGCCCGCTCCACACCCACGGCCCAGGCCGGCGGCGTGACCGCCCCGCCTGGGCCGTGTCGTTCCCATCCCCTGGTCGTTCCCATCCCCTGTCGATCTGACGTGCCGGTCGCGCAGCCCGGCGGCCGACGTGCCGCGACGGCCGGGCTGCGCGGTACGGCGGTGGACGGTCCCGGTGGGTACGCGCGGGCCGCCGCCCCGGACGGCACCGCCGCCCGTCACGCCGCCGGGTCGGCTGGCGTACGCGTGTAGGTGAGGAAGAGCACACCGCTGTCCAGGACGGTGCGGTCGGTGAGCTTCCAGGTGCGGGGGTCGAAGACGGCGCCTCGGCCGAACAGCGGGATGCCGGTGCCGACGGTCAGCGGTGCGAGCTTGACGACGAGCTGGTCGATCTCGGGATACAGCACGCCGGCCAGTTCACCGCCGCCGACGAGCCACAGATCCCTGCCCTCCTGCCGCTTGAGTTCGCGCACCGTGGCGATCGGATCGCCGGACACGATCTCGACGGTCGGGTCCGGGCTCTCGGTCAGGGTGCGGGAGAACACCAGGTGGCGCAGGTGGGGGTAGGCGTTGGTCACGCCGGCCCGCAGACCGACGTCGTAGGAGCGGCGGCCCTCCAGGACCGTGTCGAACCGGGTTCCGGCGGCGGTGACGCCGAGAGCCTGCCGGGCCGGTCCGGGCAGGGTTTCGGGATACTCGGCGATCAGGTGCTGCAGGTAGTCCTCGAAGATCGGCCAGAATCCCCCGGGACCGGTGGGGTCGGCACCGTCGGGGCCGGCGATGTAGCCGTCCAGCGTCGAGGCGACGAGGTACACGAGCTTGCGCATGATGCGGTTCCTTGCTGGTCGTGCTGGTGGGGAACGGCGCGGTGTCCGCCGGCCGGGTGCCATGATCGTCATGAGCTCCCGATCGGGCAATCTCATCAGCCCGGCCCGCCGGGGCGTCCGGTCTGGTCCTGTGCCACGCGGGGCTTCTCAACCCCGGCCCTGCCGAGACCGGCCGCACGGCCGGACCGGTCAGCACGCCGGCACGCCCGACCGGACCGGGGCCGGGGCCGTTGGCCGCGGCCGGGAGGTGCCCCTCGTCGCCCGCCCGAGGAGGCGGCCGGCTGTCAGCGCCGTCACCGGCGGCGGGGCCCGCGGCGCGACGGCGGTCAGATGTTCCGGGCGTACGCGTGAAGCAGCGGGACGACCCGCGGCGAGACGTAGCGCCGCCACCGGGTGGAACCGGTACGCAGTGCGGCCCGGATCTCGGTGCCGGAGGTGAGTCGCTCCGCCATCGAGCGTCGCCAGAGCGTCTCGACCGGGTAGCCGAGCGCCTCCAGGCGGCGCTTCTTCGCCTCCCCCCACGCGTCGTAGATGGTGACGAAGACGGTCGCCTCCCCGGGCGGCGGCAGGTACTGGCCGAGCCGCTCCGGCTCGTCGACCGGTGCCGGCACGAGCAGGTAGTCGCCGGGTGTCCACCCCTCGTCCGCGCAGGCGGCCTCCAGCATCATCGCCCGCTGGTGGTACGTGAACGGGTTGTTCCACGCCGCCGACCGGGCCGGGTCCTCGGCGGTGGTGCCGAGCGCGGTGAGATCCGGGTTGGTGATGCCGATGACGAGTCGGTCGCACCGCTGCCGGGCCGCCCGCAGGTACTCGGCGTGACCGAGATGCACGGGCTGGAAGCGCCCCAGGACGATGCCGTACGGGGAGCGCGTCACGGACTCCTCCCTCCCGGCGCCTCCTTCCGACCCATCCGCACGGTCACCGGGGTGCCGACGCGAGCCGACGGAAGACGATTCGGAAATGTAGATACATGCTCGCAACCGACGGCGGCGGATGGCAACGTCGGCTCCGTGACCTGCCGCGCCAGGTCTCGGTCCACCGGCCGACGCCAGAGCCCGTACGCTGGGCAGTCGACGCCATGGGTTGATCATGTGATCGTCGCCGCGGCGATCGGTCCGCGCCGGCGCCCGCGACGACGTCGCCGGCGACCCGGGCGTCGGCATCGACGACGGGGTCGATGGCGCAGGCAAGGGCGGCGGGGACGGCAGCGCCCGGACATCGACACCCGGCGACGACGCCGGTGGCGGGCGTCCGGCGACCATGCCGGACGCCACAGGAAGGGAGTGGGCATGCTTGTCGACTGGCCACTGGAGCAATTGCGCGACTATCTGCCGGAGCGCGACGAACCGGCCGACTTCGACGAGTTCTGGGCCGAGACGCTACGGCAGGCACGCGAGGCCGCCACACCGGCCCGGTTCGAGCCGTACGACTGCGGGCTTGCCACCGTGGAGGTCTACGACGTCACCTTCTCCGGTTTCGCCGGCCAGCCGATCCGCGGGTGGTTCCTGCTTCCGGCACACCGGGACGACCGGCTCCCCTGTGTGGTCAACTACGTCGGGTACGGCGGCGGCCGCGGGCTGCCGCACGAGTGGCTGACCTGGAGCGCCGCCGGCTACGCCCACCTGGTGATGGACACCCGGGGTCAGGGCAGCGGCGGCTACCTGGTCGGCGACACCCCCGACCCGGACCCGGTCGGCCTGCCGCAGACTCCGGGCTTCATGACCCGTGGGCTGACCGATCCCCGGAACTACTACTACCGGCGGGTCTTCACCGACGCGGTCCGGGCCGTCGACACCGCGCGGTCGCACCCCCGGGTGGACCCGGACCGGGTCGTGGTGACCGGCGCCAGCCAGGGCGGCGGGATCACCCTCGCGGTCGCCGGCCTCGTCGACGGGCTTGCCGCCGTGCTGCCCGACGTGCCGTTCCTCTGCCACTACCGGCGCGCGACCGAGATCACCGACGCGATGCCGTACGGGGAGCTGGTGACCTACCTGAAGACGCACCGGGGCGACGTCGAGACGGCGTTCCGGACGCTGAGCTACTTCGACGGGGTCAACTTCGCCAGCCGGGCCACCGCCCCGGCGCTCTTCTCCGTCGCGCTGATGGACGCGATCTGCCCGCCGTCGACCGTCTTCGCCGCCTACAACCACTACGCCGGCAGCGACAAGGACATCACGGTGTGGCCGTACAACGGGCACGAGGGGGGCGCGGGGTGGCAGTTCCCCCACCAGGTCGCGCTGCTGCGCAGGCTCTTCTCCGGCACACCCGAGCCGGCCGGATCGGCGGCCGCGAACAGCCGCCAGGACTGAGCCACCGCCGGAGCCGACGGTCGTCGGTCCGCATCGCCGTGAGGACGCGGGTGCACCGGTGGCGTCCGACCCCGGACGCCACCGGTGTGTACCCCGCGCCGGGCACCCCACCAGGGGCTACCCGGCCACGATGCTCTCGGCGAGGCCAGCCGGGACCAGGGCGTACCCGGTCGGCCGGGTGGTGAAGGTCCCCCGGCCCTGGCTCCGGCTCCGCAGCCCGCCCGCGTAGCCGAACAGCTCGGCGAGCGGCACGACCGCGGTGACCACCACCGTGCCGGCCCGGGTGGTCGAGCCGACGACCCGGCCGCGCCGGGCGGCGAGGTCGCCGAGGACGCCGCCGACGACGTCCTCCGGCACGGTGACCGTGACCTCGACCACCGGCTCCAGCAGCGCCATCTGGCAGGCCCGGAGAGCCTCCCGCAGGGCGAGCCGACCCGCCGTGCGGAACGCCAGCTCCGAGGAGTCCTTCGGGTGGGTCGCGCCGTCGGTCAGGGTGACCCGTAGCCCGGTCACCGGATGACCGCCGAGCGGTCCCTCGGCGAGGGCGTCCCGGCAGCCGGCCTCGACCGCCCGGACGTACTCCTTCGGCACCCGGCCACCGACGACGGTCGAGTCGAACACGAAGCCCGTCCCACCGGCGCCGTCGTGGCCGGCGGCCCCGCCGGGGTCGTCGGACAGCGGCGCCACGTCCAGCACGACGTGGGCGAACTGGCCGGCGCCGCCGTCCTGCCTGACGTGCCGGTACAGCAGGCCGGAGACCCCACGTACGACGGTCTCCCGGTACGCCACGCGGGGCCGTCCGACGGTGACCTCCAGCCCGTGGTCGCGGCGCAGTCGCTCCACGGCCACCTCCAGGTGCAGCTCACCGAGACCGGAGAGCACGGTCTGCCCGGTCTCGGTGTCGGTCCGCAACGCCAGCGACGGGTCCTCCTCGACCAGCCGGGCCAGCGCCGAGGCCAGCCGCTCGGTGTCGGCGTTGCGGCGGGGCTCGACCGCCACCGAGACCACCGGTTCGGCCACGGTGGGTGGTTCGAGCACCAGCGGCGCGTCGGGGGCGCAGAGGGTGGTCCCGCTCCGGGCCGCCTTCGGTCCCACCACGGCCACGATGTCCCCGGCCACCGCCCGGTCGACCTCGGTGTGCCGGTCGGCCTGGACCCGCAGGATGCGGGCGATCCGCTCGGTACGCCCCGACCCCGCGTCCCACACCGTGTCCCCCTTCCGGATCGTTCCGGAGTAGACCCGCAGGTACGTCAGCCGCCCCGTCGCGGTCGCGTTCACCTTGAACACCAGGGCCGCCACGGGTGCGGCCGGATCGGCCGGTCGCCGCTGCTCGGCCCCGTTCCAGGTGCCGCGTACCGCGGGCACGTCCCGTGGTGACGGCAGGTACGCGACGACCGCGTCCAGCAGTGGTTCGATGCCCCGGTTGCGGTACGCCGAGCCGCAGAGGACCACCACACCGTCGCCGGTGCGGGTCAGCTCGCGCAGCGCCTCGACCAGCGTCGGCGTGCTGACCTCGCCCCGGTCACAGAACTCCTCCAGCGCGCCCGGGTGCCGCTCGGCCACCGCCTCCTCCAGCTGCCGGCGCCGCCGCTCCGCCTCGGCGCGCAGGTCCGCCGGCACCGGACCCTCCCGGTAGGTTCCCCGGCCGTCGGGCCACACCAGCGACCGCATTCCGACCAGGTCCACCACGCCGACGAACCCGTCCTCCCGGCCGATCGGCAGCTGCGCCACCAGCGGGACGACGCCGAGCCGGTCCCGGATGGACCGCATGGCCGCGTCGAGGTCGGCGCCCGCCCGGTCCAGCTTGTTGACGAACGCGATCCGGGGGACGCCGTGCCGGTCGGCCTGGCGCCACACCGACTCGCTCTGCGGTTCGACCCCGGCCACGCCGTCGAACACGGCGATCGCCCCGTCGAGCACCCGTAGTGCCCGTTCGACCTCGTCGGCGAAGTCGACGTGGCCGGGCGTGTCGATCAGCGTGATCCGGTGGTCGTCCCAGGTACAGCTGACGGCGGCGGAGTAGATGGTGATGCCCCGGTCGCGCTCCTGGGGGTCGAAGTCGGTGACGGTGGTTCCCTCGTGCACCTCGCCCTGTCTGTGGGTGGCGCCGGTGACGTACAGGATCCGTTCGGTGGTGGTGGTCTTCCCGGCGTCGACGTGGGCGAGGATGCCGAGGTTGCGGGTGCGGGTCAGGTGGTCGAGAACGCTGTGGCGCGGGTTGGTACGCACGGTCGGGTGCCTTTCTGGACGATGAGGTACGCAACGGCGCGATTGACGGCGGACCGTGAGACCTCACCGGGCCACCGGCCGGGCGGACGTTCGCCGACTGTCGCCACCACCGGGTCGCGTGGCTGCCGCCGCCGGGCCCGCCACCGTCTCCGGGTCGGCGCCCGCGGCCGTGGCCGGACCGGGCTGCCGCCGGTGTCGGGCACGGCCGCCGCGGCGACCGACGCGGGCGCGGACGGGAACGGGACGGCGTGCCGGATCCGGGGTTGCCAATCGGCGGAGCGTGGGACCGTCCGCGCGGGGCCGGCCGCGACGCGCGGCCCGAGCCGTGCGGGGTACGTCCGCGGGGTCGGTGTCCGGGTTGGCGGTCGACGCCGCCCCGGCCGGTGCAGACCGGTGCGGCCGGGTTCGGTGGCCCGCCGTGCCAGCCGGGGTCAGCCGCGCGAGCCGGCCCCGGACGCCGACGAAGACGCCAGAATCACCTCGTGCCGTGACGGAGGAACGACCACAGCGGTGCGGTACTGCACAGCCGGCTCCTCTCACTGGCGGCGTGGCGCGGCCGGATCGTGGCCGCGCGGGTTTGGCGCCGACCGTACCAGGGCGCGGTGCCGAGCCGAACCGGTTTTCCGGCCCGCCCTCGGGGTCCTCTCGCGCCGCGCGGCCGTCCCGGGTCGGCGAGGGCGTCGCGCCGGGGCGGTCTCTCGCGCCGGATGCCGAGCCGGGGCAACCTGCGTTCCTCCGACGTGGACGGACGCGGACGTCCGGCCCGTGTGGACGCCGCCCGGCCGGGCGCGCCTGGGGTGTTCGCCGCCCACGGGGACGGCGGACGGTGGTCACGGATGTCGGAGGTGCCGGACGGGGTCCGACGCACCCGGGGCCGGGTGGTGACCCGGGCCTCGCCCGCGCGGTTCCGGTCGGCTCAGTGGGCGGCCCGGACCGGCGTTGCGGACGGCCCGACCCAGACGCACGACGACCCGCCCGGACAGCTCCACTCCCGGCTGGGTGGCTCGACCTGGAGGGTCGCGTGGTGGACGCCGAACTCGTCACGCAGCCGCCGCCGGGCCGCCGCCAGGACCTCGGCGACGTCGGCGGCGTCGGCGACGGTGAGGTGCGCGGAGACGACCTCCATGCCGGAGGTCAGGGTCCAGACGTGCAGGTCGTGCAGACCGGTCACCCCGGCGACCTCCCGCAGCCGCGTCCCGACCCGCGTGACCTCGACGTGCGGCGGCGCCGCCTGCACCAGCACCCTCCCGGCCGCCAACGCCAACCCCCAGACACGGGGCAGGATGAGCAGGCCGACCACGACGGCGACGAGGGGGTCGGCGTACCGCCAGCCGGTCGTCGCGACGACCACGGCGGCGACGATCACGCCGACCGAGCCGAGCAGGTCGCCGAGGACCTCCAGGTAGGCGCCGCGCAGGTTCAGGCTCTCCGCGGCGCCCGGGCGCAGCAGCAGGAGGGCCACCAGGTTCGCGACCAGGCCGCCGACCGCGGCCGCCAGCATCGGCACGGCGGCGATCTCGGGCGGCTGGTCGAGTCGGCGCACCGCCTCCACGCAGACGACGAGCGCCACACCGGAGAGGAGCACGGCGTTTCCCAGGGCGGCGAGCACCTCCAGCCGGTACAGGCCGAACGTGCGCTGCGGGTCCCTCGACGCCCGACCGGCGGCGGTGATCGCCGCCAGCGCCATCACGATGCCCACCACGTCGGTGACCATGTGGCCGGCGTCGGAGACGAGCGCGAGGGAACCGGTCCACCAGGCGGCGACGGCCTGCCCCGCCGTGGAGAGGGCCAGCACCCCGCACGCCCCCCACAGCCGCCGGCGGTGTCGCCGCCCGGCCCAGGTGTGCAGGCTGGCGTGGCCGTGCCCGGTACCCACCGTCACCTCCGTCGTCCACGGGACGCCGAAAACTTATGCTGATATCGCTATATATGCAACTTGGAAATGGATGTCGAAACGACAACCGCCCCGCCACCCGGAGGGCGACGGGGCGGTCTGACGCGCTGACGCTCTGGTGCGTTCCCTACAGCATCGACACGTGTACGTGGTCCGTGTGGTCACTCGCACCGCTGTACGACTTCCAGCCGGTCGCGGGGAACCAGATCTCCTTGTACCAGATCACGTACAGGACACCGAGCCGATCCGCGTTGCGGACCAGGAAGGCGGCGAGATTGTTGCCGTACTTCATCTCGTCCGCGTTCGCGGCCCGGCGGAAGCCCGACCTGATCAGCGACCAGTCGCAGGCGCGTCCCTTCGGGTGCTCGTACGGCCCACCCGACCGGTAACAGCCGACGAACCGGTCGAACCCCGCCCGTCGGACCTCCTTGTACATGTGCAGCGTCCGCGCGGTGATGCAGCCGCTGGTGGTCGGGTCGTCCTGGTTGCACGGCAGCGGCGGGAAGCCGTCCTCCATCCCCGGTCCGGGACGGGCAACCGGAGAGGTGGCGTCGACCAGTCCCTTGTTCGGCCGGGAGATGCCCCCGACCAGGGCCAGCGCCTTCTCCGCCTCAATCTTCTGCTTCTCGATGATCTGCTTCGCGGCCTTCTGCCGCTCGATCTCGGCGTCGACCGCCTCCTTGGCGGCGCTGACCTGCCGGCGTGCCTCGTTCAGCGCACGCAGCTTCTGGTTGTTGATCTGGTTGAGCTCGTCCAGAGCTGCCATGCGCCGCAGGAAGGACTCCGACGAGGAGCTGTTCAGCAGCATGGTCACCGCGCTGAGCTTGCCGGTCCGGTACGACTCGGCCGCGATCCGACTCGCCTCCGGGGCGAGGGCGTCGAGCCGGGCCTGCGCCTGCTCAAGCTGCCTGGTGAGTTCCTTCTGCCGCTTCTCGGACTTCTTGAGCGCGGCCTTGGCCTCGGCGTACCGCTTACCCGTGGTCGCGAGCACGTCACCGAGCAGTGGCGTCTCGACCTCGCCCTCCGGGCCCGGCTTGGGGGCTGCCGCCGCTGGAGACGGAGCGGCGATCAGCGATGCCGCGGTGAGCAGTGCCAGGGCAAGGGCCAGCCTTCGGCGTAGGGGTGCCCTCACGTGTATCCCTTCCGTCGGCCGCCGACCGGGTTAGCTGACGGGTTCGGGATGGAAGTGGTCCCTACCGCTGTCGCGGATTCACCCCAGGAACCTGGGTCCCCGGCTCGCCACGCGGCGATTAGGCGGCGATCAGCGCCGGCACCAACGGTGCCGGGCGGCGTTGAACGGCGACAGCATACCCGGTAACACTTCCGCAAGGGCAAGGCCAGATTGGGCGCGAAATGCGTTGCGGGACAACAACTATCTGTGATCCCGACACGCGAATCACGTCGATACCCTTCTCTTTCACACCCCCTTTTCACTATCTGTTGTCGCATTTTCACGAAGAGCGTACGAGCAGCATGACAGGGCTGGGGTGTCCATGGTGGCCGATCGCCGACCCGCGCCGCGCGCCCGCCCGCGCCGTCGTCTGTGGTCGGGACGACGAACACGGTGGGTCACGATCGGTCGGTTCCGGTCCGCCGACGCCAGCCGCGTCGGATCACCGACGCCCGGCGGTGTGGTCGGGGGCCGGGTGGGTCGGCGGACCGGAATCCGGCGCCCACACCGCCACGTCCGCCGCACCGTCGTGCCCGCCGCCGCGACCACACCGGCGACCGGCACCGCCCGCGCGGCCACCTCGGGCTGATGGATCGGCCACCCGTGTCCCGTTCACCCGTCCGGGTGGGGATGGTCCGGGTGAGGCCGGGTATCCCCACCCCGAGATGGGGTGGCGGGTGGAGGAACGTCTGCGAACCAGCGCGGTACCGGCGGCAGCGCTCGGTGCCGCGCTGGTGGCGCACGCCGCGCCCGCGCTGACCGTGCTGCCCGGCATCCGGCTGCGGTTCTTTCCCCGGCTCAGCGGCCGGGGTGTACCCGGTCACGTCGCGCTGACCTTCGACGACGGCCCGGACCCGGTGTCGACCCCGCACTTCCTGGAGACCCTGGCCGCCTACCGGATTCGGGCGACCTTCTTCCTGCTCGGTTCCATGCTGGTCCGGGCGCCGGAACTCGGCCTCGAGCTCGTCGCCGCCGGACACGAGGTGGCGGTGCACGGTTGGTCCCACCGCAACCTGCTGCTCGTCGGGCCACGCGCGACGTACCGCGAACTGGCCCGTACCCGGGAGCTGGTCCAGGCGGTGACCGGCCGGCCGCCCCGGTTCTTCCGGCCGCCGTACGGGGTGCTCACCGCCGCCGCCCTGGCGACCGCCCGCAGGCTCGGCCTGACCCCGGTGCTGTGGACCTGCTGGGGCCGGGACTGGACCCGGACCGCCACCGCCTCCTCGGTGCTGGCGACCGTCAGGAGCGGCCTGAACGCCGGTGGCACGGTGCTGCTGCACGACTCCGACTGCACCTCCGCACCCGGCTCCTGGCGCACCAGCCTGGCCGCCCTGCCGCACCTGCTCGACGAGTGCCTCGGTCGGGGGTGGCGGGTCGGCCCTCTCGGCGAGCACCGCTGAGCAGGCCGCGACGGGAGGCGCCCACGCACGCCGCCACGGCGGCCGAACGGGCAGGCCGTCGGCCGGGCACCTCCGGGCGCCTCGGCGAGGCGGTCAGCCCGTCCGGTCGGTGAGCTCGTCGCGCCGCCGCGGCTGCGGCCCGGCGTCCCCGGCCACCGCGGCACCGTCCCCGGCCACCGCCGTCACGCCCTCCGCCACCAGGCCACCGGCCGCCACCGCGCGGTCCGGTGCCGACGCCAGGCCGCCCCGTGCCACCGCCGGACCATCCGTCGCCAGGCCGTCCGTCGCCGGAACGGCCGGCACGGGCGCGCGCCGCGCCGGGCGGATCGGCGGGAGCGGCAACGGCGACCGGACCCGGTCGACCACGGCCAGGTGCGCCCGTCGGGCCGCCCGCAGCGCCACGAACAGCCCGTACGCACCGTGCCCGACGAGCCGGTGCTTGAGCCCGACCAGCCCGCCCGGGGTGCGGTAGCCGCCGGAGGGAAGGTGCCGGCGGTACCGGACGACGATCTCCGCGAAGAACTCCCGGCGCCGGTGCGCCGGCACCCGTCGCGGGTGGCCGAGCACCTGGAGCAGATGCCACACCATCCGCTGGAAGATCAGGTGACGGAGTTCGTCCGGCACGTTCCCGGCGGAGGCGAGCCCGGCCATCACCCGGTCCCAGTGCGCGAAGACCTCGAAGTGCCGGTCGCTGACGGTGCAGGTGATCGCCCCGGTCGGGCGCTGCCGGTACGCGTAGCAACACCGGTCGAGCACGCTGATCCGGGGCGCGGCCAGCAGCAGCGGATAGCTGAACGACACGTCCTCGTACCAGCCGGACCCGAAGCGCAGCCCCAGGTCGGCGAGGAACCGCCGCCGGATCACCTTGTTGCAGGTGATGTGCAGCACCGACAGCAGCCCGGGGACGTCCCGCACGGTGAAGACCTCCGGCACGGGCCGGCCCTCGTTGATGCGGGAGAGCGAACAGTGCCGGGTGCCACCGTTGGGGTAGTGCCGGGTGTACGCCGTGACCAGCAGGTCCGGCCGGGTCCGGCTGAGCCGGTCGACGACCGCCGGCAACGCTCCCTCCGGCAGCCAGTCGTCGGCGTCGACGAACCACACGTACTCGCCGACGGCTCGGGCCAGGCCGGCGTTGCGGGCCGCGCCGAGCCCACGGTTGGTCGGGAGGGTGAGCACCCTCACCCGGGGATCACGGGCGGCGTACCCGGCCAGGATCTCCGCGCAGCCGTCGGTCGAGGCGTCGTCCACCGCGACCAGTTCGACGTCGGCGAAGGGCTGGCCGAGGATCGAGTCCAGGCAGTCCGTCAGGTACTCCCGCACCTGATGGACCGGCACGATCACGCTGAGCACGGTCACCGTCGACAACCTCCCGGGGAGGACGGAGACCGAATCGTAACGCCACGTAATTGGGCGCCACGCGCTCAGTAACTATCGAGTGACCAAATCGTGACTTGCCACCCTGATCATCATCTGTCCGGTACGGGCGATCAGCCCAGGCCGACCACCCAGTTCCACAGGTCCACGACCCACGCCGTCTGGCGCAGGTACGTCACCCCGACCGCGACCAGAAACGCGCCGGTCACCAGGTGCGCAGCCCGTGCCGACCGTCGGATCCGGCCGAGCTGCCGTTCGAGGACGACCCGGCCGACCAGCCGGGAGAGGGCGAAGAGACCGGCCGCGATGCAGAGGGTGAGCAGGAACGTGACCACCGGGCTGGTCAGGTCACCCCGTCCCGAGATCGCCCAGATTCCCCAGCAGACGAAGGCGAAGAGGGCCCCGATCATGCTCCAGTGCGCCCCGACGCGCAGCTGCCGCCAGTGGTATCCGGGAGGAAGCTGCGGCCCGGGTTCGACCCCCGGCCACGCGCCGCCGACCGGCTCGGCGATCGTCGTCACATCCGGCTCCGTACGCTGCCGGGGCACCCCCACCTGTGCCACCCCGCGCCGGAAGCCCGGCGGCTCCGGCGGCATCTCGACGGTCCGCTCCGCCCACGGCGTCTGGTCAGACATCTGTTCCTCCCCATCGGTGACGCCCGATCCGGGCCATCAACGATCTGGCGACAGCGCCACCCCGCTACCCGATTTCGAGGGTAGCCAGACGGCGCATGGTCGCCGCCCCGGCGACACCGGCACCGGACCGGGCCGCGGCGGCGTGCCCGTCCGAACCGTTGGACGATAGTGTCACCACATGACCGATTCCGAGCGTCGGCGACGGCGTCTCCGGCACCATCCCCCGGCAACCGGGGAGGAGGGTCGACCCGCCTCGGACCCCACACCGGACCCCGCACCGGCCGGCGGGCCGGAGAGCGACGACCGGGAGACCGAACGCGGCCTACGCGGCCTGGTCGGTTCGGGCGCCTCACAGGTCAGCGTCAGCGCGGCCATGCGGGCCCGGGACGCGGCCCGTCCCACCGAGGCCGACCTGGCCGAGGCGGCCGAGCGGCTGGTCCTGGTCCGGCGCAACTGGGTGCCCCGTGAGGAACTCCCCCGCCACGGCCGCTGACCGCGCCCGAGGCCGACGCCGAAGCCGGGGTGCCCGGAGGCCGAGGCGGCCCGAGCCGCCGTACCGGGGCGGGGCCGGCCCCGACGACGGGCCGGACAGGCACCGGGTCAGGACGCCGCGGTCGGCAGGGCGGGCAGCTCCCTGTCACGCTCGTACGCGGCGATCTGCGCGATCCGCCGCGCGTGCCGCTCGTTGCCGGAGAACGGCGTGGTGAGGAAGGCGTCCACGATCGCGGTCGCCTCGTCCAGGGTGTGCTGCCGGGCACCGACCGCCACCACGTTCGCATCGTTGTGCTCACGGGCGAGCTGGGCGGTCTCGCGGTTCCAGGCGAGCGCCGCCCGCACTCCGGCAACCTTGTTGGCGGCGATCTGCTCGCCGTTGCCGGAACCCCCGATCACCACGCCCAGGCTCCCCGGGTCGGCGACCACCCGTGCCGCGGTGTGCAGACAGAAGGCGGGGTAGTCGTCGTCCGGGTCGAAGACGAACGGCCCGACGTCCACCAGGTCGTACCCCTGCTTGGCCAGGTGGTTGAGCAGGTGGGCCTTCAGTTCGTAGCCGGCGTGGTCGGATCCCAGATAGACGCGCATACCCCGCAGTCTGTCAGCTCACGCCAGACGCCTCGCCGACAGGCAGGACGTGAGCCGGACAGGTCACAACCGCGACCCCGGCGGATCGGCGGACCGACGACGCATCCCCGGCGCCCCGGGTCGGTGCGGCGGGGCGTCACGCCGTCAGCCCCGGCCGTCGCGGCCCAGCTCCGCCAGGACCAGCCCGGCCCGTGCCTTCGGCGTGAACCAGGTGCTCTTGCGCGGCATCTTCTGCCGGGCCAGGTTGACCGCCACGAAGTCGTCCACGGTCACCGGGGCGATCAGGATGGCGAGTTCCGCCCGGCCGGCGTCGACCTCCCGCACCAGCCAGCTCGCCGGGTAGTCCCCGCCGACGTACGTGATGCGCTTGTCCCCCGGGTCGAGCCCGAGGGCGTCCCGCAGCACCAGCCGCTCGACCAGCGTGTGGTCCAGGTTCTCCACACCGCCGCCGGGTCCGGCGGGCAACCCCACGGCGTACCCCTGCCCGGCCAGGTAGAGCACCACGGTCCCGCCCGACTCCGGCACGGCCGGCGGCCCGGCCAGCGGCTCGATCGTCGCCCCCGCGGCGCGCAGCCGGCCGAGCAGGTCCTGCGGGGTGGTGGTCAGTTCGCCCACCAGCCGGTTGTAGGGCTGGATCACCACCGAGGCGGGCGTGGTGATCACGGCGAGGAACCGGGGCAGTCCGCCGAGCTGCGCCGCCAGGCTGCGGTGGTTGCCGTCGGCGACGACCAGCTCGCCGGCACCGGCCAACGCCAGCAACTCGTCCTGGCGGGCGCCCGGTCCGAGCAGCCAGATCGCGTGGGTCCGGCCGGCCTGGTCACGGTCGGTGGCGGCGGGAGGCCCGGCCGCCTCGATCGTCTCGGCGAGCGCCCGGTGCAGCGCCACGGCCGCGTCCGGCGGGGCGCCCGCCGGCGCCCGGTTGCCGGTCTGCAGCAGCAACACCGGTGAGAGCAGGTGCCCCGTCGCCTCGGCCAGCTCGACCCGCTGGCGCACCTTGGCGATGAAGACCTCCTCGTTACGGATCACCAGGCCCGGCTCGTCGGCACTGGTCGAGATCTGGTCCGTGTCCACCATGGCGAACAGCCCGTAGCTGGGCTCGTCTCCGGGCGCGCTGATCCGGTACAGCACCAGCACCCGCTCCGCCGGGGTGTAGTGGCCGGCGGCCTTCGCCTCGGCGAGCCGGGCGACGGCGTCCGGCAGGGAGTCGGTGAAGGATCGACCCACGCTCTCCGGCGCCCGGTGCGGCATCTCGATCGCGAGCGCGCTGTGCGGGTTCGCCCGGATGATCTCGGTGATCTCCGCGTCGTCGGCGAACTCGTCGTAGTTCTGCGCGCCGGTGCCGCCAGTGGTGATCCAGGCCCGGCTGATCGGGTGCACGACCGTCATGTCCACTGACGCTACCGGCGGCGCCGGGCCGCCGCCCGGGCACCTCGCCGGTGTCCATCCCGTGGGCACGCCCGACGCCACCCGCGGACACCCGGTGGACGCCGCCGGCGGGACACCCACCGGGCGACGGCCACCGGGTGCGGGTGTCAGTCGAAGCTCGGACCCTCGGTGCGGGACCGCTTCAGCTCGTAGAAGCCGGGAGTGCCGGCAACCAGAAGCACGCCGTCCCAGAGCCGGCCGGCCGCCTCGCCCTTCGGCGCCGGGGTCACCACCGGTCCGAAGAACGCCACGGTCTGGCCCGGCACCGGCCCGGGGGCGTGGATCACCGGGGTGCCGACGTCCTGGCCGACCGGCTTCATGCCCGCGTCGTGGCTGGCCCGCAGGGCCTCGTCGTACTCGGTCGAGTCGGCGACCTCGGCCAGCGCCGGGTCCAGGCCGACCTCGGTCAGCGCCGCCCGGAACAGTTCGGGACCCAGCTCCTGCCGGGCGAGGTGGATCCGGTTGCCCAGCGCGGTGTAGAGGTCACGCACCGCCTGCGAGCCGTGCTTCTGTTCGACGGCGATGCAGATCCGCACCGGGCCCCACGCGTCGTCGAGGAGCTTGCGGTACTCCTCCGGTATGTCCCGTCCCTCGTTGAGCACCGACAGGCTCATCACCCGGAACCGGACGTCGACCGGCCGGACCCGTTCCACCTCGAGGAGCCAACGGGAGGTGATCCAGGCCCAGGGGCAGACCGGATCGAAGAACATGTCAACAGCCGCGCGCTCGGACACGCCGTCTCCCTTCCGCGTCGAGCCGCCGGGAATGGCGACACACCAAGGAATCTTTACCCCGACACCCCGTCCGCGACAGCGAGATGAGACGGTGACCTGGGGCACCCGAGCCGCCGCCGGGGCATGAAAGACTCGGCGGAGGCCGTGGGGATGGGCTCGACATGCTGTCAACGGTGACAGCAGCAGTGAGATCGGATGGAGATTCACGTGCCAGGAGTGCGTAACCTGACCCAGGTCGAGGCGACGGAGCGAGGCCGGCTGCTCGACGTCACCGGGTACGACATAACTCTCGACCTGTCGTCCGCCGGACAGGCCGCGGCGAGCCGCACCTTCCGCTCGGTAACCGAGGTCCGGTTCCGCTGCGCCGAACCGGGTGCCAGCACGTTCATCGAGGTGGCCGCCGATTCGATCCGGTCGGCCACCCTCAACGGCGAGCCGGTCGACCTCAGCGGCTGGTCGGCCGAGGCCGGCCTCACGCTGACCGGCCTGGCGGCCGAGAACGTCCTGGTGGTCGACGCGGACTTTCTCTACTCGTCCAGCGGCCAGGGGTTGCACCGCAGCGTCGACCCGGTCGACGGCGAGACCTACCTGTACAGCCAGTTCGAGACCGCCGACGCCCAGCGGGTCTTCGCCTGCTTCGACCAGCCCGACCTGAAGAGCGTCTTCACCTGGCACGCCACCGTGCCGGCGCACTGGCGGGTGATCTCGAACATGCCGGTGCGCGCCGAGGAGCCGGCCGGCGAGGGCACCAAGACGGTCCACTTCGCCGAGTCGGTCCGGATGAGCACCTACGTCACGGCGCTGTGTGCCGGGCCGTACCACGAGGTGCGGTTCACCCACGACGGCATCGACATGGGCTACTTCTGCCGGGCCAGCATGGCGCGGTACTTCGACCCCGACGACCTGCACCTGATCACCCGGCAGGGCTTCGACTTCTTCCACCGGCAGTTCGGGGTCCGCTACCCGCTGCCCAAGTACGACCAGGTCTGGGTCCCGGACTTCAACGCCGGCGCGATGGAGAACTTCGGCTGCGTCACCCACGCCGAGGCGCACTACGTGTTCCGGTCCCAGGTCACCGACTTCGAGTACGAACAGCGGGCCAACACGATCCTGCACGAGCTGGCCCACATGTGGTTCGGCGACCTGGTGACCATGCGCTGGTGGAACGACCTGTGGCTGAACGAGTCGTTCGCCGAGTGGGCCAGCCACTGGTGCAACACCAACGCGACCCGGTTCACCGACGCCTGGACCACCTTCCTCTCGGTCCGCAAGAACTGGGGCTACCGGCAGGACCAGCTCTCCTCCACCCACCCGGTCTACTGCGAGATGCCGGACCTGGAGGCGGTCGAGGTCAACTTCGACGGCATCACGTACGCCAAGGGCGCCAGCGTGCTCAAGCAGCTCGTCGCGTACGTCGGGGAGGAGTCGTTCCTCGCCGGCCTGCGCCGCTACTTCGACAGGTACGCCTGGGGCAACGCCACCTTCGACGACCTGCTCACCGAGCTGGAGGCGGCCTCCGGGCGGGAGCTGCGCAAGTTCGCCGCCGAGTGGCTGGAGACCGCCCAGGTCAACACGCTCCGCCCGGAGGTCGAGATCGGCCCGGACGGCACGTACCGTGCGGTGGCGGTCCGCCAGGAGGCGCCGAGCGAGCACCCGACGCTGCGGACCCACCGGATCGGGGTGGGCCTCTACGACCTGGTCGACGGCCGGCTGGTCCGGCGGGACCGGATCGAGGTCGACGTCGCCGGGGAACGCACCGAGCTGCCCCAGCTCGTCGGGGTCGCCGCACCGGACGTCCTGCTGCTCAACGACGACGACCTGACCTACGCCAAGCTCCGGCTGGACGAGCGGTCGATGGCGACCGTGGTGCGGCACATCGCCGGCTTCGACTCCTCGCTGGCCCGCGGCCTGTGCTGGGCCGCCGCCTGGGACATGGTGCGTGACGCGGAGCTGGCGGCCCGCGACTACGTGGCGCTGGCGCTGGCCGGGCTGCCGGCCGAGACCGACATCAACCTGGTCACCGCGACCCTGCGCCAGGTCTCCTCCACCCTCGCCTCGTACGCCGACCCGGCCTGGGCACCGACCGGCTGGGCCGACCTCGCCCGGACCGCCCGGGCGGCCCTGGCCAGCGCGGAGCCCGGCAGCGGCCTGCAGCTCGCCTGGGCCCGCACGTACGCCTCGGCGGCCCGCAGCGACGAGGAGCTGGCCGTGCTGCGCGGCTGGCTCGACGGGGTCGACGTGCCGGCGGGGCTGACCGTCGACACGGAGCTGCGTTGGACGCTGCTGCGTGCCCTGGTCGCCGGGGGCGCGGCCGGCCCGGAGGAGATCGACGCGGAGCTGGCCGCCGACCGGACCTCCAGCGGCGAGCGGGAGGCGGCGCTGGCCCACGCGCTGGTGCCGACCGCCGAGAACAAGGCCGCGGTGTGGCGGGAGCTGACCGGGGACGCGCCGCTGCCGAACTGGCGCAACCGCGCGCTGCTGCAGGGCTTCCAGCACCCGGCCCAGGTCGAGCTGACCGCGCCGTACGCCGAGCGGTTCTTCGCCGACGTGGCCCGGGTCTGGGCCAACCGGGACAGCGAGCCGGCGCAGGAGTTCGTGATCCTGGCCTACCCGGCGTACCAGATCAGTGAGGAGACGGTCCGGGCCACCGACGCCTGGCTGGCCGAGCCGGGGCATCCGGCCCCGCTACGCCGGCTGGTCGCCGAGGGCAAGGACGGGGTGCTGCGGGCGCTGCGGGCGCGGGCCCGGGACGCCGCCGCGGCGCGGGCCTGACCTCCGGTGGCCACCGGGCGGGTGGGTCGGGCGACCGGCCGACCCGCCCGTCCGGTCACCGCCCTCCCGCCGGCGGATCCGGTGCCCGCGTCGCGTCCCTCGTGCCGCGTGCCCGATCGCCAGGCTTTTCGTCGGGAGGTGGATCCGATGGCCCAGCCGCGCTCCGGTCGGCGTGCCCGCCCGGCTGGCGGGTGATCCGGGAGATCGGGCTGCGGGTGCCGGCCGGTAACGTCATCGCGGACGTCACCGTGCTGCGGCCGAGCGCCCCGCGTGACGCCATGTGGGTGGAGCCGGCCGACGTCCTCCTGGTGGTGGAGGTGGGGTCGCCGAGCAGCCGCCGGCACGACCGGTTCACCAAACCCAGCCTGTACGCCGAGGCCGGCATCGACTGGTACTGGCGGATCGAGCGGAGCAAGACCGGGCCGATCGCGCACCTCTACCGGTTGGCCGAGGCCGGGCACGACGAGCTGCACCGATCGGTCGCCGCCGGGGCGGTCGAAACGGTCGAGCCGCCCCTCCCGGTGCGGGTGGCCCCGGCCGGGTGGTCCGCCTGACCCGCGGGGCCGGCCACCCCAGCGGGTGCGACGCGGCGGGTCAGCCGGCGCGTCCGGCCCGGCTGGCGAGCTGGTCGAGCCCGCTGACGATGCCGCCGGTGAGGTCGCCACCGCCGAAGGCCGCCACCATGGAGAGGGCGGCCAGCTTGGCGTCCCGGTCCGGGATCCGCCTGCGCGCCTCGGCGCCGGTGACGATCTCCAGTACGCGCTGGTTCGGGGACAGGGCGATCAGCACCGCGCGGCCCGGGTCGGCGAGTGAGGCGTGCAGCCGCTGCGCGTGCTCGCGGACCGGCTCGTCCAGCGGGCCGACGTAGACCGAGAAGATCAGCCCGGTCGACTGGTCGGCGATCCGCAGCGCGTCGTCGATGCGCAGCAGTTGGCGGGTGGTGAACGGGCCGTCGAGCACGTCCGGCCGGGCGGTGGACTGCCCGGTACGCGACTCGGGCCGGTCGGTCGTCGCCACGCTCTTACCAGCGGTCACTTGCGCCCCCTGTCACACCCGCGCGCGCAGGCGCGCTGATGGTCTCGATCTCGCTGCTGGTCAGCGCCCTGGCTTCCGCGCCCTCCGGCAGGGCGGTACGGGCGGTGTCGGTGAGGTGATCGGGCGAGGAGAGGAACCAGACCGGAGTGAACGTGAACGGCCGTCCCGGGCGGTAGCGCTTGGCGCCGCTGCCGCTGCCCCGTCCGACCAGCGCCAGTCCGGCGATCACCAGCACGGCGGCGAGCGGGATGGCGACGAAGATCAGCAATGTCTCGGATACAGACAACCTCAACGCCCCCAGGCGACAACGGGACCATCTGCCCGGCCGGGCGACACGACGACAACGTCAGGTCACCCGGTCCAGTCCTCGTTCACGGTAGCGGAAAGCAACGCCCGGCAGATCACGGGGTGCCGGAATCCGCCGGCCGGCTCGGTGGGACCGGCCCCGTCGCCGGCCCCACCGAGCCATCGCGCCCGCCGCCGGCGGCTTCACCGTCCGACGGCCCCGGAAACGACTACCCCGTCACCGGAGCGCGTACGCCCGGATCACCGTCTGCCGGACGCTGTTGCCCGCCCGGTCCGTCGCGGTGGCCCGAAGCGAGACGTAACCGGCCTCCTCCGGGTGACGCAGCAGGACCACCCCGGTGCCGCCGACGGCGACGACCCGGGCCCGCTCCCAGGTCCGGCCGTCGTCGTACGAGACCTCGACCACCAGCGACCGGATCCGCGCGGCCGCGGACCCGGGCTGGCCCGACACCGAGACCGGGACGGCGAACAGCCGCCCGACCGGGGCGGCGTTCCGCCCGTCCAGCGGCGGGCTGAACCGGACCGTGGACAGCGGCAGCCGCACGGGATCGTCCCCGGACACGTGCCGGGACCGGAAGGACCAGACCGCCTCCACCCGGGTGGAGAGCGTGAACGGGGCACCGCGGGTCGCCGTCGCCTCGATCCGGTACTCCGCGTCGCCGGCCGGCACGTCGAAGACCGCGCCGAGTTCGTCGGCCTCGCCGATCTTCTCGCCGTCGCGGTAGAGCGCCAGCGACACCGACTCGGTGAGCGACCAGCCGGGGTGGCCGGCGCCGTCGCCGTGCACCGGCGACACCACGAAGAGCCGGTCGCCGGTCCGGCTGATCCACTCCTCCGGCTCGGTCGGGCTGGCCAGGGTGGGTCCGAAGACCCCCTGGTTCCACCGTTCCCGGGTCACCGTCCCGCGCCGGTACACCAGCCCTCGCACGTCCTGGATCGCGACGGTCTGTTCGTCCCCGCCGTGGGCGCCCGGGAGCCACTCCTCGAACTCGCGGTCCCACCGGATCCCGCCGTCGGTGTTGAGGTACTCGGTCCGCTCGTACGGCAGGGTGAACGGGATCAGCGCCAACCAGCCGCTCTCGGAGACCCCGGGCACGATCCCCAGTGTTCTGGTCCAGGCGCTGGTGCCGTCGACCTGCCGGCCGTACCGCGCCCGGACGGTGGCGAGGTCGGCCCGGCGCACGTCGCGGGTCAGCCCGGTGAGGACGCGGCCGGCCCGCACCCAGGCCAGGTGGTAGAGGTAGGGGGTGCCGACCGCGGAGGCCTCCTCGTCCAGCTTCGCCCAGACCCCCGCCACCCGGCTGGTGAGCCCGTCCGTCGGGCGGTCGTCGCCGAGTTGTCCGACGTGGAGCGTGTTGCCGGCCCAGCCGAGGAGGCTGAACAGGGAGTAGTGGTTCGGCCGTGCCAGCTCGACGCTGACCTCGGCGAAGTACATCTCGGCCTCCGGATCGGGCACGGTGACCGAGACCGGGCCGGCCCTGCGGGCGTCCACCGTCAGGGCCGTCGGCGCGGTCACGTCGATCGCGGGCTGCGCCAGCAGGCTGGCCCGGTGCTCCGGGCGTGCCGGGTCCGGGTTCTCCGGCAGGTCCTCCCCGACCACGCTCAGCAGGACGTAGCGGCCCCTGGGCAGCCGGAGCGTGGCGGTGGTGCCGTCGTCCGGAATCCGGTACGGGGTGAGGTCGTCGTCCGCGTAGAGCAGGGTCGTGTACGCGTCGGTCGGGACGCCGGCGCGGTTCAGGTGGGTGACGGTGACGTCGTAGCTCTCCGCCTCGCGTTCCACCGCGAGCGGTGTCCCCACCACCGGCTCGCCGCCGACGCTGCCGACCAGCCGGCCGGTGTAGTAGCCGTCCGGGCCGTCGACCCGGGTGTCGACGGTGACGCTCAGCTCGGCGGTACCGCCGGCCGGGACGGTCACCGTCGCCGGGCTCACCGTGAACATCCCGGCCGGGGCCGGGGCGCCCGCCGGTCCGGTCGCCGTGACCGCGAGGTCGAGCGTCACCGGGTCGGGGCCGCTGTTGGTGTAGCTGACGGTCCGGGTCACCGGGACGTCGTCGTGGTGCGGCCACAACTGGCGGCCGAAGCCGACGCTCGGCGGGTCGGCGACGACCGTCTGGGCGACCGCCCGCGCCACGTCGACCCGGCCGGCGCCCTGGGCGTACACGCTCAGCTCCGGGTGGGGCACCGCGGAGGCCATCAGGGCGGCCTTCAGCTCCGGTCCCCGCCACCGCGGCCGGTGCTGGGCGAGGATCGCCGCCGCTCCCGCGACGTGCGGCGCCGCCATCGAGGTGCCGGACGCGGCGACGTACGGGTCGGGCTCGTCCGGGAAGGCGTCCCCGCTGCGGGCGGCGAGGATCTCCACTCCCGGGGCGGTCAGGTCCGGCTTGAGCCCGCCGTCACCGGTCCGCGGCCCCCGGCTGGAGAACCGGGCGAGGTCGTCGTCGCGGTCGACGGCCCCCACCGCGAGGGCGGCGTCGGCGCTGGCCGGCGACGAGATGGTGCCGTCCTCCCCCTCGTTGCCGGCGGCGATCACGAAGAGGGTGCCGTACCGCTCGGTGAGGGTTTCCACGGCGGCTTCGAGCGGGTCCACCTCGGGGGTGTCCCACCCGCCCAGGCTCATGTTGACCACCGCGGCGCCCTGCTCGGCGGCCCACTGCATGCCGGCCAGGATCCACGACTCGGCGCAGCCGAACCGGACGCAGACCTTGCCGTCCAGCAGTTTCGCCCCGGGCGCCACACCCCGGCTCCGGCCACCGGAGGCGGCCCCGGTGCCGGCGATGGTGGAGGCGACGTGGGTGCCGTGCCCGCTCAGGTCCCGCTCGTCCTCCTCCCCCTCGGTGAAGTTCGCCCGCCCGACCACCTGGCCGGCGAGGTCCGGGTGGTCGTCGTCGATCCCGGTGTCCAGCACCGCGACCGTCACCCCGGTGCCGTCGTACCCGGCCTGCCAGGCGGCGGGAGCGCCGATCTGCGGCACGCTGTGCTCCAGGGTCGGCTTCCGCAGGCCGTCGAGCCAGACGGTGGTGGGGCCCCCGCGCAGGCCGGCGCCCCCCGCCCCGCCGGTGATGTCCTTCCACAGGTCGCCCAGGCGCGGCCTGGCCACGCGGACCGCGGTGCCGGCGACGGCCGGCAGCTGTCGGACCACCTCGACACCCGACGTCCCGACCGGCGTGCCGCCCCGGGCCGCCCCGGCGGCTCCGGTGAGGATCAGCGGCAGGTCGGCACGGCGGTCGTCGTAGCCGAACCCGAGCAGGGTGGTCACGTCGAACAGCCGGGCGTCGACCCGGCCGGACCGCACCAGGGGCACGGCGTCGGCCGGCACCACGTGCAGGTGCCCGTCGCGCCGTTCGGCCCACATCGGGATGCCGCCGCGGCCGGGGCCGGGCTGCACGGAGTAGGTCCGGCCGTCGGCGCCGACCGTGACCCGGTCGCCGGTGATCAGCGTCACCGACCGGTGCGCCTCGGCGACCCGACGGGGCGCACCCGCCGCGCCGGCCACCCCGGCGGCCCCGCCGGGTGACCCGGGTGCGGCGCCCGCCGGTGCCGGCCCGGCCACACCGGCGACCGATACGACGAGGGCGGCGGCCACCAGGCCGCCGCCCCATCTCGTCCCTCTTGCCATCATGCGTCCTCCTGTACCGGTTCGGAGTTCCCGGTCCATATAGAGGACACTCTGTACCGTTCCGAGGCCGCCCACCATCACCGTCGATATGTCGGCGTGTCGCCGCCGGGGACACGTACGGTGACCCCTACCCCTCGGGGTCGCCCGCCGCGGCCGTCGGACGCGTCCGCTCCGGGGCCGTCACCCCCGTCCGGTCGACTCGGGAACGAGCCGCGCCAGCGCGTCGACCGCCCGCCAGCAGTCGTGGTACGTCGAGTACAGCGGCACCGGCGCCAGCCGGATCACGTCCGGCTCGCGGTCGTCGACCAGAACGCCGTACTCGTGGGCGAGGCGCTTGGTCAGCGCCGCGGCACCGCCCTGGCCGACCCGGACCGAGAGCTGGCAGCCCCGCCGCTGCGGGTCACGCGGGGTGAGCACGGTGAGCGGCCGGGTCGGGGTGATCTCGTCGAGCAGCTTCTCGAGGTATCCGGTCAGCCGCAGGCTCCGGGCTCGCAGCGCGGGCATCCCCACCTCGTCGAAGATGGCCAACGAGGTACGCATCGGCGCCATGGCCAGCACCGGCGGGTTGGAGATCTGCCACGCCTCCGCCGTGGCCGGCGGTCGCGACACCGGGGCCATCTCGAACCGGGTCGCCTCGTCCGTGCCCCACCAGCCCTCGAAACGGTCGACGGCCGGGTCGGCGAGGTGCCGCTGGTGGATGAACGCGCCGGCCAGCGCGCCGGGCCCGGAGTTGAGGTACTTGTACGTGCACCAGGCCGCGAAGTCGACGTCCCAGTCGTGCAGGGCGAGCGGCACGTTGCCGACGGCGTGGGCGAGGTCCCAGCCGACCATCGCACCGGCCCGGTGCCCCGCCCGGGTGATCGCCGGGATGTCCAGCAGCTCCCCGGTGAGGTAGTTGACCCCGCCGAACAGGACCAGCGCCACCCGGTGGCCCTCCCGGTCGAGGTAGTCGACCACGTCCTCGGTGCGCAGCGTCTCCTCTCCCGGGCGGGGGCGCAGCCGCACCACGACCTCGTCCGGGTCGAACCCGTGGTGTCGGGCCTGGCTGCGCACGGCGTAGCTGTCCGAGGGGAAGGCGCTGTCCTCGATCACGATCCGGTTCCGGTCGGCGGTCGGCCGGTAGAACGACACCATCAGCAGGTGCAGGTTGACCGTGAGCGTGTTCATCACCACGGTCTCCTCCGGCAGCGCCCCGACCAGCCGGGCACTCGGCGCGGTGAGCAGCCGCACGTACGGCACCCAGGGGCGGGGGCCGGAGAAGTGCCCGGTCACGCCCCTGGTGGCCCAGGCGTCCAGCTCCGCCAGCACGTCGGCCCGGGCGGCCCGGGGCTGCAACCCGAGCGAGTTCCCGACCAGGTACGCAGCCTCGGCGTACCGGCCGCCCTCGGCCGGCGGCACGAGGAACAGGTGCCGGTGGCCGGGATCGGCCTCGTCGAGCCGCCGCGCCTCCTCCTCGCCGGGGATCGTCATGTTCTCCTCGCCTCCGTTCTCTCGATCGCGCCCGTCGGCCCCGCCTGCGTCCGCATCCCGTCCCGTGGCCCGCGTGCGGGTCGCCGGGGCCCACCCGGCCGCCGCCACGACCGACCGGCCGCCGTCGACCGGGTTGCCCGAGCCGTCACATCTCGGTACGCGCCGCCCACAGCTCCGGGAAGATCTCCCGGGCCATGCTGCGCCGCAGCCAGGCCGCTCCCGCCGATCCTCCCGTGCCGACCTTGTCGCCCATCGTCCGGCGTACCGCCCGCAGGTGCTGGTAGCGCCACTCGTCGAAGCGGTCGGCGATCTCGACCAGTGCCTCGCCCAGCAGCCGGAGGTGGTTGTCCGGCCCGGGGTCGGCGTAGATCCGCACCCACGCGGCGGTCACCTCGGGGCTGGGCTCGGGGGTGACCGAGAAGTCGCGCTGGCACACCTCGGCCGGGATGTCGTGACCGCAGCGGGCCAGCAGCGCGATCACCTCGTCCCACAGGCTCGGCTCGTGCAGCGCCTCGACCAGCTCGGCGTGCACCTCCGGCTGGTGACGGAACGGCCGGACCAGGGGCTCGGACTTCAGGCCGAGCAGGAACTCCAACCGCCGGTACATCGCGGACTGGAACCCGGAGCCCTCGCCGAGCAGGTTGCGGAACCGGTTGAAGTCCGCCGGGGTCATCCAGCGCAGCCCGCGCCAGGCCGCGTTGAGGCCCTCCAGGTGCAGCCCGGCGCGGCGCAGCGGCGCCAGGGCGTCCCAGACGTCGCCGGCCCGCAGCCGCTTGCGGGCCTCCCGCAGCTCGAAGCAGGCCAGGCCGAAGTACAGCTCCATGATCTGGGTGACCACGAGGAACGACATCTCGCCGGGGTCGTGGCTCAGCGGCTGCTGGAGCGTGTGCAGGGTGCTGGCCCGCACGTACGCGTCGTACGGGATCCGCTCGGTGAACTCCAGGGTCGGCTCGCCCCGGTTGGCCGCCGCGCGGGCGAGCCGCTGCTCGGGGCTCGCCGGCCGGACGCGGGGCCGCTCGACTCGTCGCCGCTGTCGGGTGGTTGTCTCCATCGCCTCGCTTCCCTTCCCGACCCGGACCGGGTGACCGGACCAGATCATGGTCCCTCCGCCGTCGCGTGCGACGGAATGCCGAACCAACGGCGATCACGGCCCTGCCGTTACGGGTCCTTCGGTGATCAGGGCGGATGACTTACCGTTCGAAAAGGTGGCGGCCCGGTCGGGCCACCAGGCCAGGCGAGGGGGTGCCACACGTGGACGAGATGGACTGGTCCCTGCTGCGGGAGTTGCAGGCCGATGCCCGGCTCTCCTACAGCGAGCTGTCGCGTCGGGTGCACCTCTCGCCGCCGGCGGTCGCCGAGCGGGTACGCCGCCTCGAGGAGTCCGGGGTGATCACCGGGTACCACGCCCACGTGGACCTGGCCCGGGCCGGCCGGACGGTGGTGGCGATGATCCGGATGTCCTGCTACGGGTCGCGCTGCATCCTGCGGGACCCGGACGTGCCGCGGTGGCCGGAGATCCTGGAGATTCACCGGATCACCGGGGACGCCTGCAGCCTGTTGAAGGTCGCGGCCGGTTCGATCGAGGCGTTCGAGCGGGTCATCGACCGACTCGCCCCGTACGGGCAGCCCTCCAGCACGATGGTGCTCTCCAGCCCGCTCGCCTGGCACCCGGTGGAGCCGCTCCGCCCCGGCCCGGGTGGCGCGCCGTCCACGGGCCCCACCGCGTCCTGATCCGGCGCATCCGGCGCGGGCGCGTGTGTCCGGGCCAGGGGTGGGAACACGGCTCGGGACGCCACGGCCGCCACCGGGGCCGCCGGGGACGACCCGCGCGGACACGGTCGGCGCGGCCGGCCGGAAGGCCGTAGGGGGGAGTCATGCACGCTGCCAGGATCGTCGGTCGTACGATCGCCGGCTGCGCCATCGCCACCGCGCTGGTTCAGGGACCGGGTGGGACCGCGCCGGCGTGGGCCGGGCCGAACACCTTCGTGGAGGTGACCCCGAACACCGCGCAGGTGGGCACCCGGGTCAACATCCGGGCAAGCTGTGACAACGCCAACAACCAGCAGGCGACGGTGCTGTCCGACGCGTTCGGCCGGGTGATCGTCCGGCCCGACAACGGTTTCCTCACCGGGGCGGTGACCATCCCGGGCGACAAGGCGCCCGGCTCGTACGCGGTCAACCTGAACTGCCCGAACAACGAACGGGCCACCACCACGCTCACCGTGGTGAACATGGGTCAGGGCAGCAAGGGTCCGGCCACCGGTGGCGGCGGCACCGCCGGCGGGCTGGCGGGTCCGCTGATCCTGGCCGGCGGCCTCGGCATCGTCGCGCTCGGCGCCGGATTCGGGCTGCGCGGACGGCAGCGTTCCCGGAGCGAGCTGGGCGGTTGACCGAGGACGGTTCCGCGGTCGGCCCGCGCGGCCCGGGTGACGGTGCCGCCCGGGCGATCAACTCGTTCGGTGATCAACTCGTTTCGACTCGGAGCCAAGATGACCCGCTCTTCCACGGCCGACGGCACGTGGCGGGGCCGGGCCGCCCGCTGGCGGAGCCGCACCGACCGGTGGCGCCGCCGGGTGTCCCGGGTCGTGGCCCGGACCGCCCGCCAGGCCTCCGCGGCGAGCATCACCAGCCCGGATCCGCTGGACGGTACCCCGCCCGGCAGCCTGGACGTCGTGGCGGCCCCGTCGCCCCGGTGGGGCGTACCGTCCGCTCGGCGGCTGCGCCGGCCGGGTCCGGTACCCGTGCTCACGCTGCTGCTCGGCCTGCTCGTCACGGCCTTCGGGGCGCAGTACGTCACGGGGGTCACCCTGCTTCCGGGCGGGGCGTTCTTCGGCGCGCAGCCACCGCCCCGGAAGTTCCCGGTCCTGGAGTCGAGTCCGCCGGTCGAGATCGGTATCCGGGCGCTCGGGCTGGACGCCCCGGTCCACCCGGTGGGGCTCGCACCGGACGGCACCATCGCGGTGCCGGCGTCGGAGCGGCACGACGAGGCCGGGTGGTACGACCGCAGCCCCACCCCGGGACAGTACGGCCCGGCGGTGATCGTCGGTCACGTCGACACCTCCACCGGACCGGCCGTCTTCCACGGGCTGAGCGGGCTGCGGCCGGGCGACAAGATCGAGATCGTCCGCGAGGACCGCTCGGTGGCGATCTTCAAGGTGAACTCGGTCAGACGGTTCAACAAGTCGCAACTGCCGGTGGAGCAGGTCTACGGCGACTTCAGCCGCCCCGCGCTACGGCTGATCACCTGTGGCGGCCGCTGGGTGGGCGGCGACGTCGGCTACACCGACAACGTCGTCGTCTTCGCCTCCCTGGTCGCCGCCCGCCGCCCGTGACCCGCGCCCACGCGCGGCCCCGCCCGGATCAGGCCGCCTCGGATTCCCGCAGGTCCAGCCAGTCGGCCCAGCGCGGGTCGGGTGTCCGGTGGCCGAGCACCCGCCAGGCGGTCCCCTTCGGCGCGGTGGGCATGGTGGGCAGGCGCCATCCCAGCTCCGCCGGCGTCCTGTCCCCCTTGGTGTGGTTGCACCGGGCGCAGGCCGCGACCACGTTCTCCCAGACGTGCCGGCCGCCCCGGCTGCGGGGGAAGACGTGGTCGATGGTCTCCGCCGGCCCGTGGCAGTACACGCAGCGCCAGTTGTCCCGGGCGAAGACGGCCCGCCGGGACAGACCGACGTGGGCCCGGTACGGCACCCGGACGAAGTGGGTCAACCGGACCACCGACGGCACGGGCATCGCGGTCCGGGCACTGTGCAGCACCCCGTCCCCGTCTGCCACGCACACGGCCTTGGCCGAGAGGATCAGGATCGCGGCGCGACGCACCGACACGACACACAGCGGCTCATAGGTCGCATTGAGCACCAACGCTCCGGAGCCTGCTGTGGGTCGTATGTCAGGCATCGTGCTCACCCTCTCGGTCGTCTGCTCCGTCTGCTCCCGTCGCCCGTGCCGGTGTCGACCCCGCCGCGTCACCGGTCGCGGGCACAGCAATGGCCGACACACCGGCGAACCGGGTCGACGCCGGCGGATCACCGGCTCCGTGCGCCAATCGTCCCCGATAGGTGCCGCGAATGCACGTACTAATCGGGGGTCCCTGCAGAAAGCTTTGACGGCTCGTGGCAAGATGACCAGTTCCGTCCGATCACCGGCGCGGTCGCGCGGGGGACGGGAGTCCGGCCACGCCCGACGGGGTCGGCGGAGTGGGCGGGTGGGCCGTACGGTACTAAGACATTCGTGAACCTCGCGCCGATGACCGCCGACGTCCTCGGGATGCCCACCGAGACACCCGAACCGAAGCCGAGCTGCGTGGACGAGCTGGTCTGCGGCCAGGTCTGGCGGTGGACGAGGTCGGAGTGGCTCGCCGAGGGCAGCAACCTCCTGATCGTCAAGCCGGCCACCGTCCTGCTGATCCTGCTGCTCGCCTTCCTGGCCCGGTACCTGCTGCACCGCACGATCAACCGGCTGGTCCGGAGCACCTCCGAGAGCAGGATCCCGGCGGTCCTCAGGCCGCTGCGCGAGCGGATTCCCACCGGCGACGGCGACCCCGAGTCGATCTATCCGGAACGGCGGCGGCAGCGGGCCGAGGCGATCGGCTCCGTGCTGCGCAGCATGACCAGCGCGGTGGTCTTCACCATCGCCGTCCTGCAGATCCTCAGCGAGTTCGACTTCAACCTGGCCCCGCTGCTGGCCAGCGCCGGCATCGCCGGTGTCGCCCTCGGTTTCGGCGCCCAGAGCCTGGTCAAGGACCTGATCGCCGGTCTGTTCATGCTGCTGGAGGACCAGTACGGCGTCGGCGACATCGTCGACCTGGGCGAGGCCACCGGCGTGGTCGAGGCGATCGGGCTGCGGGTCACCACCGTCCGCGACGCCCGTGGTGTGGTCTGGTACATCCGCAACGGGGAGATCGTCCGGGTCGGCAACAAGAGCCAGGGGTGGGCGATGGTCGTCGTCGACATGCCGATCGGCTTCGCCCGGACCGACGAGGCCATCGCCGTGCTGCAGACCGCGGCGACGTCGGTCGCGGTGGACCCGGAACTGTCACCCTCGCTCGTGGAGCCCCCCGAGGTCGTCGGGGTCGAACAGGTCACCGTCGACGGGGCGGTGATCCGCACGGTCGCCAAGACCACCGCCGAGGGGCAGGGTGCCGTCGCCCGCGAGCTGCGCCGGCGACTGGCGGAAGCCCTGGAGAACTCCGGCATCACCGCCAACATCGCGGCGACCCGGATGTTCCCCCGACCCGCCGTACCGCAGAACGGCACCGGCATGGATCAGGGCGCCGCGACCTGAGTCACCGCGGGGCCGCCCGTGCCGCGTGCCCCCGCCGGCATCCGCCGACACCCGCGCACCCGCCCGGGGACCGGGCTCGGGTGACATCCTCGCGACACCTGCGCGCATCCCGCCTGCCTCGCGGCGGCGCGCCGCGCGTGGGTGGTCCCGGCCGAACAGCGTACGTCGTGCGCGGCTGCTCGGCGTCGCGCACCGGGCCGGTCGGTGCCGGTTGCCCTCCGGACGCACGGGGTCGCGGAACGTGCGACCGGTCGAGTATCGTCCGTTCGACCAGTCGGGGATACGACGATCCAGCCGTTCGCCCTAGCTAGTTGTCGTACGATCGGGCAGAATCCAGGACAAGCTCCCAACCGGAGCGTAACGGAGACATCGCTGATCCGAAGTCTGACGTTCCCGGCAGCCCCAACACCTTTGGTCAGCGGTCGAGAACGATGGAGGCCCATCGGTGTCCGACGAGACACACGTTTCCGAACGGCCGGCGACCTTCCGTGAGGTGTTCGCCGTCAGGGAATACCGATCGGTCTATCTTGCCCTGGTGTTGACCTGGGCCGGCGACTACATCGCCAAGGCCGCGGTCACCATGCTGGTCTACCAGGAGAGCAGATCGGTCGCGCTGTCGGCCACCGCCTTCGCGACGAGCTACCTGCCCTGGCTGGTCGGTGGCCCGCTGCTCACCGCGCTCGCGGACCGATACCCGTACCGGACGGTCATGGTCGTCTGCGACCTCGTCCGGACCCCGCTGTTCCTGCTCATCGCGATCGCCGACCTGCCCGTCTGGCTGATCATATCGCTGCTCTTCCTGTCGACCCTGGCCACCGCGCCGAGTCAGGCCGCCCGGTCCGCGATGCTGCCGCTCATCCTGCAGGGAGACCGGCTCGTCGTCGCGTTGTCGCTGCACGGCAGCACCAACCAGGCGGCCCAGGTCTGCGGCTACGTCGTCGGGGCGTGGATCGCGCTGTACAGCCCGCGCCTCGCCCTGTTGCTCACCGCCGCCGCGTTCGGACTCTCCGCCCTGCTCATCTGGTTCCGGGTGCACCACCGGCCGGCGGTGTCGCACGGGCACCGCCGGCACCTGCTCCGCGAGACGGGCGACGGTTTCCGGTTGGTGTTCGGCACCACGGTGCTCAGGGCGATCGCGATCCTGGTCTTCGCGTCGATGCTCTTCTCCATCGTGCCGGAGGGTCTCGCCGCGGCCTGGGCCACCGAACTGGCCAGGGACGGTGAGAATCCTGGGCCGATACAAGGGCTGATCATGGCCGCCTCGCCGGTCGGCTTCATCCTCGGCGGCCTGGCGATCGGTCGGGGCGTCCGGCCGAGCCGGCGCCAGGCGCTGATCCGGCCGTTCGCGGTCCTGGCCCCCCTGGCGCTGGTGCCGGCCGTGCTGAACCCGCCGGCGCCGGTCGTCGCGCTGCTGACGATGATCTCCGGCTTCGCCGTCGCCGGGCTGATGCCGGTGTGCAACGGCCTCTTCGTGCAGGCCCTGCCCGACGGCTACCGTGCCCGGGCGTTCGGGGTGATGAACACCGGCGTGCAGGTCATGCAGGGCGTCGCCGTGCTGGCCACCGGCATGCTCGCGGACCGGTTCCCGCTTCCCGGGGTGGTCGGCCTGTGGTGCCTCGCCGGGGTGCTGCTGATGCTGCTGCTGGCCACCCGGTGGCCGCAACCCGAGCTCTTCCAGGAGGCGATCACGCGGGCACGGCAGGCAACGGCCACCGCACCCCCGACGACGCCGCCCGCCCGCACCGGCGGCCAGCCGGTGGGTGAGCAGTCCCGGCCGCCCACCCCGGAGGCAGGGGTCAGCCCGGTCTGACGGACCGGGCCCGAGGACCCGGGTGCCCGCCTCCCGAGCACGCGCCGCACCCGCGGCACACCGGCCCCGAACCCTGGTCGGGGGAAACCCGAATCCCGCGCCCGGGGCGTACCGCGGCGGTGCGTCGGGCTCGTGAACCCCGCCCTCCCAACGGGCCGGGCGGGCGGCCCGGTCCGGTGTGAGCGAGGCCGCATCCGCGATCCGGCTTCCCGCACCGACCGATCACCGCGCCGAGTGGCAGGATGGTAGCCGTGAATCCCGCAGGCGAGCACGCGCAGGTCGACCCGGCACCCAGCTTCTACGAGCAGGTCGGCGGCGAGCCGACGTTCCGCCGGCTGGTCGACGAGTTCTACGCGGGCGTTGCCGGCGACCCGATCCTCCGGCCGATGTACCCGGAGGACGACCTTGGTCCGGCGTCGGAGCGGCTCTTCCTCTTCCTGATCCAGTACTGGGGCGGGCCACACACCTACTCGGCCCAGCGGGGGCACCCGCGGCTGCGGATGCGCCACGCGCCGTACCGCATCGGGCCGGTCGAGCGGGACGCCTGGCTACACCACATGCGGCGGGCGGTGGACAGCCTGAACCTCGCTCCGGAGCACGCCGAGACGCTCTGGCAGTACCTGGAGCGGGCCGCCTACTTCATGGTCAACGTGATGGACGAGGCGCCCGGCCCGGCCCGCTGACCGATCTGCGGCGTCCCCGTCCGGGCAGGGCCCGGGCGCCCTCCCGCCAGGCAGCCTTCGACGTCCTGCCCGCTACAGCAGGGCGCCCTCGTCGTGCAGCCAGTCGACGAACGTCGCCGCGACCGCCGCACCACAGTCCAGCAGCTCCACCAGCAACGCGTCGTGCACGCCGGCGCTCAGCGGCACCTGCAGCTCCGCGTAGATGGGCAGCTGTCCGCGTTCGGTGGGGTCGCCGACGTACGCCTTGCAGAAGCGGCGGGTGTGGTTCCACTCGTTGACCGCCCGGTAGGCCCGGTCGGCCCAGTCCGGCGGCACGGTCGAGTGTGGACGGGCCCGGATGACGAGGATCTCGTCGTCCGGCCCTTCCAGGGCGAACAGCACCGCGTGCCGCTCCCACATCGCCAGCAGACTGCCGTCACCGTCGGCCAGGTAGCGGATGTCGAGCCGGTCGAGTGCCTCCGCCACCCGCCGCAGCGTGACCGGCGCGATGGCCGCGGGAGCCTCCCGGATCGCGGCCCGGTCTCTCGGCCGGGAGTCGTGTTCCGGTTCCCGGGGCGCAGGCGGCCCGACCCGCACCGCTCCGTCCGACGGGGTTCTGCTTCGAGTCTCCGGCTCACTGCTACCGGTCTGGCCCGGACGCCATGACCACCACGACATCGCTGCGCACCTCGCTCCCCAGCGGATCCACATGCCTACGTTGCGTGGATCCGAGGCCCGACGCTACCCGTACAGTTGGCGGGAAACATCCCCCCAACCACACGCCCGACCTGAATAGACTACGACCCATCATCCGTTTGGTCGATCACGGACAGGCCAAATCGCAAGCTGACTGGTCTTCTGTAACCAAGCAACTCCGAAAGGTGCAGCCAGTCCGACCCATCGGCCAACGGTCCGCACCTGTACGGTGTCCATGTCGGACGATCCGGCCGGGCCGAGGAAGCCCATCCGGACGATTCCCTGGACGAGTCGCTGGGAGATCTCTATCCGCCCATCGGCGATCAACGACTCGGCCGGGCGGTCAGCCGGCGGCACCGTCACCACCACGGCGACGTGGTCGAGCAACGCGTCCCGCAGCGCCCGCTGCCCCACCGCCCGACCCGCGACCCCCGCCACCGCCGCCGTCCGCAGCGTCCCGGCCGCCGCCTCGGCGACCCGCCGCAGGTCGGCACCGGCGATCCGCTCCACCACCGCACCCGGGTTCGGCGGCAGCGGCCAGCGCCAGTCGGCGTCCCGCCGGCGGGGCAGCGCGGCCCCGCCCCGGGCGAGCTCGGCGAGCAGCTCGGCGGCCGAGACCGTGGCGTCGCCCGGTCCCGGCCCGTCCACCACCCGGCCCACCAGCACCGCCCAGGGCAGCCGGGCCCACAGCTGGGTCCGTTGCGCTCCCCCGACCAGGCCGACGGAGCGCAACCGGACCACCGCCGCCGGATCAAGCCGGGTCAGTCGGGCCAGGAAGGCCCCGGCGTCCGCGAGGCCGACGAGCTGGTGCCGGTCAGGCACGGTCCCGTCCCGTTCCACTCACCGCCTCGCCGGGCTCGACCAGGTACAGCTGCAGGTACCGCCGCTCCTCCTCGGTCAACCGGCGCGCCCGCCGCTCCCGGAGGTCGTAGGGGACCAGGACGGACCGGGCCCGGCCCGCCAGCACCTCGCCGTCGTACAGCTCGTAGGCGATGGTGAACCGGGCCCGGCGCACCTCCTCGACCCACATCTCGATGCGCACCGTGGGCGGACCGTCCACACTCGGCCGTCGCCGCTGGTAGCCGATCGGACGCAGGTAGTCGACCTCGTGTCGGGCGATCACCACACCCTCGGCGAAGGACTCGACCCCGGCCTCCGCGGCGGCGGCGAAGACCATCGCCGTGCGGGCCTCCTCGTAGAGGGTGAGGATGCGCGCGTTGTTGACGTGCCCGTAGGCGTCCAGGTCCGACCAACGCAGCGGGCACTCGACGACGTAGCGGGCGGCCGGCCGGGTGGCCTCGACCTGGCTAGTCACGGGTGAGCTTGCGGTAGGTGACCCGGCGGGGCCGCGCCGCCTCGGGGCCAAGCCGTTCGATCTTGTTCTTCTCGTACGACTCGAAGTTGCCCTCGAACCAGAACCACTTCGCCGGGTTCTCCTCGTCACCCTCCCAGGCCAGGATGTGGGTGGCGACCCGGTCCAGGAACATCCGGTCGTGCGAGATGACCACGGCGCAGCCGGGGAACTCCAGCAGCGCGTTCTCCAGCGAGGAGAGCGTCTCCACGTCCAGGTCGTTGGTCGGCTCGTCGAGCAGGATGACGTTGCCGCCGATCTTGAGCGTCAGCGCCAGGTTGAGCCGGTTCCGCTCGCCACCGGAGAGGACCTTGGTCGGCTTCTGCTGGTCGGGGCCCTTGAACCCGAAGGCGGCGACGTACGCCCGGGACGGCATCTCGACCTTGCCCACCATCAGGTGGTCGAGCCCGTCGGAGACCACCTCCCAGACGGTCTTCTCGCCGTCGAGTCCCTCCCGGTTCTGGTCGACGTACGACAGCTTGACGGTCTCACCGATCTTGACCGTGCCGGCGGTCGGCTTCTCGAGCCCGACGATGGTCTTGAACAGGGTGGTCTTGCCGACGCCGTTCGGGCCGATGATGCCGACGATGCCGTTGCGGGGCAGCGAGAAGCTGAGGTTGTCGATCAGGACCCGGTCGCCGAACGCCTTGCGCAGCCCGTTGACCTCGATCACCGTGCTGCCCAGACGCGGGCCCGGCGGGATCTGGATCTCCTCGAAGTCGAGCTTGCGGGTCTTCTCCGCCTCGCTGGCCATCTCCTCGTAGCGGTCCAGCCGGGCCTTCGACTTGGTCTGCCGGGCCCTGGCGTTGGAGCGGACCCACTCCAGCTCCTCGGCCAGCCGCTTCTTCAGCTTGGCGTCCCGGCGCCCCTCGACGGCGAGCCGTGCGGCCTTCTTCTCCAGATAGGTGGAGTAGTTACCCTCGTAGGGGTAAGCCCGGCCGCGGTCCAGCTCCAGGATCCAGCCGGCCACGTTGTCGAGGAAGTACCGGTCGTGGGTGATCGCGACGACCGTGCCGGCGTACTTGGCGAGGTGCTGCTCCAGCCACTGCACGCTCTCCGCGTCCAGGTGGTTGGTCGGCTCGTCGAGCAACAGCAGGTCGGGTGCCTCCAGCAGGAGCTTGCAGAGCGCGACCCGACGCCGCTCACCCCCGGAGAGTTTGGTGACGTCGGCGTCCGGCGGCGGGCAGCGCAGCGCGTCCATCGCCAGTTCGAGCTTGGAGTCGATGTCCCAGGCGTCGGCGTGGTCCAGCTCCTCCTGGAGCCGGCCCATCTCCTCCATCAGCTCGTCGGAGTAGTCGGTCGCCAGCTGCTCGGCGATGGCGTTGAAGCGCGCCAGCTTCGCCTTGGTCTCGGCGACCGCCTCCTCGATGTTGCCGAGGACGGTCTTGGACTCGTCCAGCGGCGGCTCCTGGGCGAGCAGCCCGACGGTGTACCCGGGCATCAGCCGGGCCTCGCCGTTGCTCGGCCGGTCGAGCCCGGCCATGATCTTGAGCAGGCTGGACTTGCCGGCGCCGTTGGGACCCACCACACCGATCTTGGCGCCCGGCAGGAAGTTCAGCGTCACGTTGTCGAGCACGACCTTGTCGCCGTGCGCCTTGCGCGCCTTGTCCAGGACGTAGATGAACTGGGCCACAGTGCGGCCTACCTCCCACGGATGATGTGTCCCCTGCTGGCCTGTTTCCACCCGACCGGGACGCCGGGCTCCCCGCCGGCCGCCGGGCCGGACTCCACCGGCCGCCGGGCCGGTTTCCGCCGGCCGCGGGGCCGATACCGCCGACCACCCGGCCGGCGACGCGAGGCTGGGCGAAACGCCACCGTCAATCCTGACAGGTCCACCCGGTCGCGCCCACATCACCCCGGGCGCGAACCGCCGAACACCCACGACCACGGTTCCCACCGCGTGCCGACGGGCCGCCGGGGCCCCCGGTGCGGGCGCAGTGGTAGTGCCCCGCGCGAGTCGGGGCCGAAGCTACGCTCAGTACGCTCAGCGGTGGGACGTATCATCACCGGAGGTGCACTGATTGTGACCGTACGCAGCTCGTTCGTGGTCGTCGCCAATCGCCTGCCGGTGGATGAGGTGACCACGCCCGAGGGACGACAATGGCGTCGAAGCCCCGGAGGTCTGGTGACCGCCCTGCACCCGGTGCTCGCCCAGCACCAGGGAACCTGGGTGGGCTGGGCCGGCGGGGTGGGTGCCGCTCCGGAGCCCTTCGAGCTGGATGGTATCCGACTGCACCCGGTGCCGTTGAGCGCGGAGGAACTCGAACGCTACTACGAGGGGCAGTCCAACGCCACGATCTGGCCCCTCTACCACGACGCCGTGGAGACCCCGGTCTACAAACGGCGCTGGCGGGAAGCGTACCGCCTGGTCAACGCCCGGTTCGCCGAGGCCGCCGCGGACGTCGCGGCGGAGGGTGCGACGGTCTGGGTCCAGGACTACCAACTCCAGCTGGTGCCGGCGATGCTCCGCGAGATCCGCCCCGACCTGCGGATCGGCTTCTTCCTGCACATCCCCTTCCCCCCGATCGAACTGTTCATGCAGATGCCGCTGCGCGCCGAGGTGCTGCGCGGACTGCTCGGCGCCGACCTGGTCGGGTTCCAGCAGCGGCTGGCGGCGCAGAACTTCGTCCGGTTGGCCCGGCACCTGCTCGGCCTGCGGTACGAGGGTCAAATGATCAAGGTGGACGGCCGCAGTGTCAAGGCCGGCGCCTTCCCCATCTCCATCGACGTGGCCGAGATGGAACGGATGGCGCGCGACCCGGTCGTGCAGGCCCGGGCCAAGCAGATCCGCGCTGAGCTGGGCGACCCGAAGACCGTCATCCTCGGGGTGGACCGGCTCGACTACACCAAGGGGATCGAACTTCGGCTGAAGGCCTTCCGCGAGTTGCTTGCTGACGGAAAGTTGACAGTTCCCGAGACGGTTATGGTGCAGGTGGCCACGCCGAGCCGGGAACGGGTCGAGCATTACCAGGCACTCCGGGTCAAGGTGGAGCGCGAGGTTGGCCGGATTAACGGGGAATTCGGGCGAGTCGGTGTGCCGGCAGTTCATTACCTCCACCAGTCGTACAGTCGCAGTGAACTGGCCGCGCTCTACTGCGCGGCCGACGTGATGATGGTGACCCCGCTGCGAGACGGTATGAATCTGGTAGCCAAGGAGTACGTGGCCGCACGTGCCGACACCGGCGGCGCGCTCGTACTCAGCGAGTTCGCCGGCGCCGCCACCGAGCTGCGCCAGGCGTTTCTGTGCAATCCGCACGACCCCGACGGTGTCAAGGACGCGCTGATGCGCGCGATCCACGTCGACAAGGCCGAGGCCCGGCGGCGCATGCGCATCATGCAGCGCCACCTGCGCACCCACGACGTCGGCCACTGGGCCCGGTCGTTCCTCAGAGAGCTCGGCGTACCGGAAGCGGAGGACGAGTGAGAGCCGCCGCCGTCGTCGACCCCGACCCCCGCACCCTCGACACCATCGATCCGCAGCTACGGGCCGCGATCGGCCGGATCGCCCGGGTCCCGCACCTGCTGGTCGCCTGCGACTACGACGGCACCCTCGCGCCGATCGTGGAGGACCCCACCAAGGCCGTCCCCCTCCCCGAGTCGGTCGCCGCCGTCCGCGCGCTCGCCTCGCTGCCGCAGACCACGGTCGCGGTGGTCTCCGGCCGGGCCCTGCGGGACCTCGCCACGCTCTCGCGGCTCCCCAGCGAGGTGCACCTGGTCGGCAGCCACGGCTCCGAGTTCGACATCGGTTTCGTCGAACGGCTCTCCCCCGAGCTGATCGAGGTCCGCACCCGGCTGCGCAACGAGCTACGCCGGATCGTGGCCGGCCGGCCCCGGGTACGGCTGGAGAGCAAACCGGCGAGCGTCGCCGTACACACCCGGGGCGCCGCACCCGAGGTCGCGGCCGAGGTCATCGCCGCCGTGGAGGCGGGTCCGGCGAGCTGGCCCGACGTGACGGTGACCCGGGGCAAGGAGGTCATCGAGCTCTCGGTGATCCCCACGAACAAGGGTCTCGCCCTGGAGCAGCTCCGGACCCAGATCTCGGCGAGCGCGGCGCTGTTCATGGGGGACGACGTCACCGACGAGAACGCCTTCGCCAAGCTGCACGGGCCGGACGTGGGCATCAAGATCGGCCCTGGTGAGACGAAGGCGCACTACCGGATCCTCGAACCGGTCGACGCCGCCCGGGTCCTCGGCCTGCTCCTGGAGGTCCGCCGCACCTGGCTCTTCGGCGAGCGCGCGGTGCCGATCGAGCGGCACTCGATGCTCTCCAACGGGCGTACCGTCGCGCTCGTCACACCCGAGGCCAACATCACCTGGCTCTGCCACCCCAAGCCCGACTCGCCGGCGATCTTCGCCGACCTGGTCGGCGGCAGCCCGGCCGGGCACTTCAGCATCGCCCCGGAGCGGGGTGGCCGTCCCCTCGGGCAGCGCTACCGGCCCGGCACCATGACCGTGGAGACCCGCTGGTCGGGGGTGACGGTCACCGACTGGCTCGACCGGCCATCCAGCGCCGGCGTGCCGAGCGGCTCCGCGGTCGTCAGCGGGGACTCGACGTTGGTCCGGGTGGTCAGCGGCAGCGGCCGGGTGCGGCTGACCTTCGCCCCCCGGCCGGAGTTCGGCCAGGTGGCCGTCCAGCTGCAACCGCTCGGCGACGGGCTGCTGGTGCTCGGCTCCAACGAGCCGATCGCGCTCTACTCCCCCGGCGTCGCGTGGGAGATCTCCGACGACGGCGGCTACGGGACCGCCCGGGCCGTGGTGGACCTCGCCGCCGCCGGCGGCTCGATCGTCTGCGAGCTGCGGTTCGGCTCGCACAACCTGGACCACCACGAGGTCCCGCTGCAGGAGCGCCAGGCCCGGGCCGAACAGCCGTGGCGGGACTGGCTCGCCGGGCTGCGGCTGCCGCACACCGCCCGGGAGATGGTGGCGCGCAGCGCGCTGACCCTGCGCGGCCTCTGCCACGAGGCCACCGGGTCGATCCTCGCCGCCGCCACCACCTCGCTGCCCGAGGAGCTGGGCGGGGTCCGCAACTGGGACTACCGGTACTGCTGGCTGCGCGACGCCGCGATGACCGCGCGGGTCCTGGTCGACCTCGGGTCGCTGACCGAGGCGGAGGCCTTCCTGCGCTGGGTCGACGGCTGCATCGAACGCACCGGCGGGCACCCGGAGCGGCTGCACCCGCTCTACACCGTGGACGGCCTCGAACTCGGGGCCGAGGCGGTCATCGACACCCTGCCCGGGTACGCCGGCTCCCGGCCGGTCCGGGTCGGCAACCTCGCCAACCACCAGCTCCAGCTCGACGTGTTCGGGCCGATCGCGGACCTGCTGGCCGC
>CALGAM010000185.1 GCA_937951935.1 uncultured Micromonospora sp.
CCTTCCTCGTCGCCCCGGTCCCGCAACCTCTTCAGCACGTTCGCCCAGTGCCGGCGCTCCTTGTCCAGGCGGGCGCGTTCCTGCTCCATCTCCTGCTGCACGCGGCGCTCCTCGCGCAGCCGGGCTCTCTCCTCGCGCTCCCGCTCCTTCTCCTCGGCCACCTTCGCCAGATGGTCCGCCGTCAGCTCCAGCTCGGTGACACGAAGCCGGTGGTAGGCCTCGGAGATGCGGATGTCCATCGTCTTGCCGAGCCGGGCGATGGTGTGCGCGACCTTCGTGAGCCGGTCGACCGCTGATTCCAGTTTGTACGGCTTCAGCCCGCGTACCAGGTTGTCGGCCTCGGCGTTGTAGGCACGCAGCATCAGCTTGGAGAAGTCGCGCACCATCCGGCGGCCCTCGGTCAGGGATCCGTTGACCCTCCAGTCCGTGGTCGCGAGGACGGCACCACCGTCGCGGGCCATCGCCTTGATCTGTCTCTGCAGGTCGGCCAGGCGGGCCTGGTAGGCGACGGCGTCGCTGAGCGGGTGCCGGTACTGGTAGACACCGACCTCCTGCAGCAGGGCGGTCTCCTCGGTGACGACGACCTGGCGCCGTAGGGCCTCCAGCTGACGCTGAAGGTCCGCCTTCTGCGCCTCGGCGGCGGCGGTGGCCTCGGCGAGCTCGCGGCCGAGCTGCTCACGACGCTGCTCCAGCTCGACCACCGACAGCATGCCGAGGCGGGCCATCTCGGCGCGCAGGCGATCCAGTTCGGCAGCCAGTTCGCGGGCTTTGCCGCGCGCACCGAACAGTGGGATGTCGATGTCCGGGGCCTGGCGCGGTGCGGGTACCGTGGCGTGCCGCGTCGCGGCCGGCGGCGGGGTGGGGGTGGTGACCGTGACGGGCGGCGGGACGTGGGCCTGGGTGTCGTCTATCCAGAACTGCCAGCCAGCCGGAGGCGCCGGCCAGCTGGGATCCGGCTGCCATCCCGGTGGGGGCACCCAACCGGGTGGGGGCGGCGGCCGACCTGGCGGGGGGTTGAAGCGTAACGCCATACGCATCCTTCTTTTTCGGTGTCGAAGGAAGCACTGTAGGTAGTTGCGGGCGGCTGGAGCGAGCCTCACCGGGGCGCCACGACTGTGAGTCAGGCCACATCATTGCTGTGTGGGGAGTGGACTCGGCGCGGGCGAGCCAGCTCGCCGACGGACACGCCCCGGCGGCCCGCGGCCGAGAAGACCGAGCGCACCGGGCGGTGTCCACAGGCGACACCCCAGGCCGACCGGATGCCTACCCCGGCCAGTCGATCGCGTCGAGGAACTCCTCCACGGCGACCACGACCCGGCTGAGTACCGCGATCGACTCGGTGAGCGGGCCCGGCACGTACATGCCGTGATCCGCGCCCTCCACCTCCCACACGTGGGGTGACAGCCGACGGGAGAGGTCACCGTCCCACACGGGGTCGGCGGTGCCTCCCACGAGCAGGAACGGCGCCGTCGCCCGACGGAGCGCCTCGGCCACCCACGGCATGCGGAGCAGGGGCGTGAGCCACACGGCGGGCAGGGACCTCTCGGCGGCGGCCGCCGCCGCGTTCGTACCGCGAGACTTGCCGATCAGCAGCGGGCGACCGCCGACGGCGTCGAGCAGCGGGAGGAACTCCGGCGGCGGATCGGTGTGGTGAGCGTCGCCGACGGGTGGTGCGTCTGGCGGGCGGGCAGCGGGCGGAGCTTCGGCCACGACCCGGGGCTGGTGGGCGATCGACTACGGCGCAGGCGTACGTTTCACCGTCAACCTCGTGCCGCGAGTCGGCGTCCGTGGGTGGACGCCGTCCGTCCGGCAGGGTTTGTGGGCGGACAATTCGGGTAACGCCCCCCACAGCGTCGACACGGCGGGCACGGCCGACGCCGGTCCCGCCGCGAGCTGGGAGGCGACCATGATGGAGAGCCGGGCCAAGGTGCTGGGGCACCCGGTACACCCGATGCTGGTGATGTTTCCGATCGCGCTCTTCGTGGCCGCGGTGATCTTCGACGTCGTCGACGTCGCCGGTGGCCCCGGCTTCCTCGGGGAGTTGGCGTACTGGAACATCCTGGTCGGCCTGATCGGCGGCGTCCTGGCGGCGATCGCGGGCGCGGTCGACCTGCTGGCCGTTCCGGCCGGCACCCGGGCCAAGCGTGTCGGTGTCGCGCACGCCAGCACCAACCTGGCGGTCCTGCTGCTCTTCGCGGCGATCTGGGCGGTGCGGATGGCCGCCGACGGCCGGGGCGCCGGAGGCGCGCTGGTCGCGATCGAGGTGGTCGCGATCGCCGGGGCCGCGCTCGGCGCCTGGTTCGGCGGCGAGCTGGTGGACCGGCTCGGCGTCGGGGTGGACCCGGACGCGGACCTGAACGCCCCCAGTTCACTTCGCCCCCATCCGGCGGACGGCCACCTCGGCGACGTCCGCTGAGACCGAGCCCAGAACCCGAGGCCCGCCGAGGGCCTGTGAGGTACGCCGGGAGAAGGAGGCACGGGACATGGGTGAGCCAGGACGTGACGTGGCACGGACCGGCCCGGACCGGGGCTGGGACCCGGTGGAGCGGTTGCAGACACTACGGGCCGAGTTGAGCCGCCTGATCGACTCGGCACTGGCCGGTCGGGGCGGCAGCCCCGACGTGGAGCTGCACCCGGCGGACGGCGGGTGGACCGTGGTCGCCCGGCTTCCCGGGGTCGCGCCCGAGGAGGTGGCGCTCGAACTCGACGACCGCGAGCTGTGCATCCGGGCCCGCTCCGAGGCCGAGGTCAACCACGACCTCGACGTACCGGGAGAGTTCTCGCAGGTCCGCGCGTTCGCGCACCGGGTCCGGCTGCCCGCACCCGTCGACGCGGACCGGATCGACGCGGTGATGGACCACGGGCTGCTCACCGTCACCCTGCCCCGGGCGCCCCGGCCGACCCGCCGCACCATCACCATCGGCAGCCGGCGACACGGCCCGGGACGGCGGGGCGGGCGGGGCACGACCGGCCCCGGCACCCGCGGCGCCGTCGTCGACCCGGCCGCCGACCGGGAGCTGCACCGACCCGACACCGCGATCGGCACCCCGACGGCGCGGTTCACCGGCTGACCGGCCACGGGTGGCCGGCGATGATCGGCAGGGTTCGCGACCTGGTCGACGACGTCGAACGGATCGCCGTGCTCCGGGCCAACGCGCTCGGTGACTTCATCTTCGTCCTCCCGGCCCTGGAGGCGCTGCGGGCCTGCTATCCGGACGCCGAGCTGGTGCTGCTCGGCGCCCCCTGGCACGAACGGCTGCTCCGGGACCGACCCGGCCCGGTCGACCGGGTACTCGTGGTGCCGCCGGCCCCCGGGATCCGGACCGCCGGACCCGACGAGCGTCCGGAGGACATGGAGCGGTTCCTCGCCCGGGCGCGGCGGGAGCGGTTCGACCTGGCGCTGCAGATGCACGGCGGCGGGGCCAACTCGAACCCGCTGGTCGCCGCGCTCGGTGCCCGGGTTACCGCCGGCCTGCGGGCCGAGGGCGCCCCGCCACTTCACCGGTGGCTGCGGTACGTCTACTACCAACCGGAGGTCGTCCGCTACCTGGAGGTCGCCGGCCTGGTGGGGGCCAGCCCGACCGGTCTGGTGCCGCGACTGGCGGTGACCGAGGCGGACCTGGCGGAGGCGCGGGCGGTGGTCGGCGCACCGGACCGGCCGCGGATCGCCCTGCACCCGGGCGCGAGTGACCCGCGGCGACGTTGGCCACCGGAACGCTTCGCCGAGGTCGCCGACCACCTCGCCGGGCAGGGGTACGAGGTGGTGGTCACCGGCACGCCCGACGAACGCGACCTTGTCGGGCGGGTGGTCGGGGCGGCCCGTGCCCCGGTCAGGTCGCTGGTGGGCAGTCTGTCGCTGGGGGGCCTGATCGGCTGCTACCACGACTGTCGGGTGGTGGTCGCCAACGACACCGGCCCGGTGCACGTCGCCGCGGCCGTCGGCACCCCGACCGTCGGCATCTTCTGGGTCGGCAACCTGATCAACTGCGCGGTGCCGCTGCGGGCCCGGCACCGACCGATCGCCTCCTGGACCATCCACTGCCCGGAGTGCGGCACCGACTGCTCCCGGGACATCTACCCGGCCCGTGCGGGCGCCGGCACCTGCCCACACCGCAGTTCCTTCGTGACCGACGTACCGGTGGTGGAGGTGCTGGAGGCGGTGACCGACCTGCTGGACACGACGGAGACGGCGGGGCCGGTCACGACGGGCACGGCGGCTCGGGTTCGGTGAGCACCACCTCCCAGGCCTCCATGGTCCGCTCGGTCACCGTCGTCGGTGCCTCCAGGTGGTACGCCCCGCTGGGCAGGATTCCGGCGCCGGCGTACCGGCTCATCACCGCGAGCTGCGCGGCGACGTCCTCACCCTGGTGTCCGGGGTCCAGCCTCCGCCAGAAGTCGAAGCCGCCGGCCGCGCGGAGCCGCTCCCGGTGGTAGAGCACGCAGCCACCGATCCAGGAGACCTTGTACGCCCGCCACTGGCCCGGCGGCAGCCGGCGGGCCGCCGTGACGTGCAGGAGGTTGGCGGCCGAGTGGATCTGGGCCCGGTCCCACTCGGGGGTGCCGGGGCGCGGTCGCTCCGGCACCGGTCGGCCCACCCACTCGGCGTAGTGCCGGTGGGTCTCCGGCCGCACGTCGTCCAGGTAGGACAGACCGTGCACGGCGTTGCCGACGAAGCCGCAGTCCAGTTCCTGGATCGCGGTGAGCAGCCGGTCGACCGTGCCCGGTTCGAGCCAGACGTCGTCGTCGAGGAAGAGCACGTAGCGGGCCGCCGAGGCGTCGAGCAGGTACGCGCGGTGCTCGGCCAGTCCGCGCCGGGGCAGCCGTCGGGTGAGCAGCACCGGGTGCCCCTGGTGCCGCAACACCCGGACCATCGCCGCGGCCGCGGGGTCGGCCCACCCCGGCTCGCCGTCGGACTGGTCGCTGACCACCACCCCGAATCCGTGCGCGTCTCCTGTCGGCCCCGCGCCCTCCGCCGTACCCGCCGCCGGTTCCGTCCGCGCCGCCCGGCCGTCCGCCGGGTCGGCCCGCGGCGTCCGGTCTGCCCGCTGCGCGGCGAGCCCGGCGAGGGTGACCGCGAGTTCGGCGGGACGGTTGCGGGTCGGGATCAGCACGTCGAGCAGTCGGGGCCGGCGGAACCCGGCCGGGTCGCCCGGGTCGAGCGGCCGGGGGAAACGGGCCGGGGGACTCACGCCGGGTGGCGCGGCGCGGAGGCGGCGCCGGAGATCCTCGTACCCGCCCCGGACCGGGGGCCGCCGTACGACCGGATCCGGTCGATCACGGCCGAGGTGGACCGGTCCGGCACGAAGCCCAGGGTCCGCACCTGCCCGCCGAGCCGACGTACCAGGGGTGCCTCGGGGACCATCTCCGGTGGGTAGTCCCCGCCCTTGACGTACACGTCCGGGCGGATCGCCTCGATCAGCGCGGCCGGCGAGTCCTCCTCGAAGACCACCACGTGGTCGACGCAGGAGAGTGCGGCGAGCACGGCCACCCGGTCCTCGACCGGGTTCACCGGCCGGTCGGGGCCCTTGAGCCGTCGGACGCTGTCGTCCGAGTTGACCGCCACCACCAGCAGGTCGCCGTGGCTGCGGGCCTCGTCGAGGTAGCGGACGTGTCCCCGGTGCAGGACGTCGAAGCACCCGTTGGTGAAGACCACGGTGCGACCCTGCGCGCGGTGCCGGCCGACGACCTCCAGCAGGGTGTCCCGGTCGAGCACCACCCGGGCCGGTTCGTCGTCGGCCCGGCCGATCGCGGCGAGCAGGTCGTCCCGGTGGCAGACACAGGTGCCGGTGTCCGACACCGTGGTGGTCGCGGCGAGCTGGGCGAGGTGGGCCGCCGTCGGCAGCGGCGCACCGGCGGCCAGCGCCAGCGTCATCGCCGCCAGGTACGCGTCGCCGGCACCGACCGCGTAGCTGGCCGGCACCGGCGTGGCGTGGCTGCGCCGGGGCCGACCGTCGGCGCCGCCGACCACCGCCCCCTCGGAGTCGAGGGTGACGGCGACGACGTCCGCGCCGGTCCGCTCGCGCAGTTCGGCGAGGCGGGCCTGGGCGACGAGCGCCCGGCTGGCCCCGCCCGGGGCGACCGGACGCCCGGCGGCGCTCGCCGTCTCGTCACCGGCCACCACGATGTCGTCCCCGGAGACCCCGATCTCGTCGCTGGTCACGGTGAGCCCGTCCCCGCCGACCGGGCCACCGCCGTCGTCCGCCGGGGCGGCGCCCCCGCCCTCGGCCGGGCGCGCCTCGTCGCCGTCGGAGCCGCCGGTGCCGCTGGCGTTGATCGTCGAGCCGGTCCCGGAGACCGGCGTTGCGGCACGGCCCCGGGCGGCGGTGGTGCTGCCGTCCTCGGCGACACTGACCCGGATGCCGGCGACCGCCGTCGTGGCCGCCGCGGCACCGGTCGGGGCCGGTTCGCTGAGCAGCCGGGCCGCCTCGGCGAAGCTCGGGGTCACCACGGTCGGCGCCAGCCCGCGCCAGGAGGACAGGTCGTGGGCGTCCAGCGCCACCGTCGCGTACCGGTGGCGGTGCTCGACGAGCCAGGCCCGGACCGGCCCGGGAAGCGCGCCGAGACCGTAGTCGCAGACCACCAGCGTCGGCGGCTGGCCGTCGCGGTCGACGTACAGCTCCTCGGTGGCGTGGGCGAGCGCCTGCAGCATCCGGCGTACGCCATCCTCCGGCAGCGTCTCGTCCGCCTCGCCCTCGTCCTCCCGGAGCAGGATCTGGTCGGCGGCGAGCAGCCGGCGCTTGACCGGGGTGGGTCGGCCGGGCTGGCTGATCGTCCGGTCCCAGACGCCCGCCCGGTCCAGGCAGTCGTGCAGTTCGTCGCCGGCGGCGTCCGCCCCCACCGGTGCGACGAGGGCGGCGCGGCCGCCCAGCGCGGCCAGGTTGACCGCGGTGTTCGCGGCGCCGCCGGCGGCACAGAGCCGACGGCGCAGGGTGAGGACCGGCGCCGGGGCCTCCCGGCAGAGCCGGTCGGACTCGGCGAACCGCCACTCGTCGAGCATCGCGTCGCCGACCACCAACACGCCCCGTCCGAGCCAGCTTTCCACCACCGCGGCCAGGCGCCGCTGCTCCGCTGCGTCCGTTGCCATGGCCGGCACGTCCCCGATGCCGGCCGGGCCAAACCTCGCCGGTCGAGCCGGGCGGGGTGTTTCGCCCCCGACCTACCCGAAACGGAGTTTTCGCGGCATGCCGGGGAACGGGTACGGCGCCACAACCGGGACGGTCGCCCGGCGAGGGCCCGAGGCGACCGGCCGGGGTGCCCGGGCCGGCCGGGAGTCCGGTCGGCAGTCGAAGGTGTGAATCGCTGTCTGTGTTCGCTGTCTCCTCGTCGGCGGGCGGCTGTCGCGGCTACTTGAGGACGATCTGGCCGGTGCGCTCGAACACGACGAGGTCCTCCAGCGTCTCCCGCACCGTGGACGACAGCGGGGCGGGCATCGCTCCGGCCGCGAAGAATCCGGCGTCGGTGGTCTCGTCGGTGCGGGTCAGCAGCTCTCCCTCCCAGGTGTCGACCCGGAAGGCGACGACGAAGAGCTGGTACGTGTCCCCGAACATGTTGGTGAAGGTGTACTCCGGGCCGGTGTACGTGGCGAAGGGGGTGACCGCGGTGGCGGTCAGCCCGGTCTCCTCCCAGACCTCCCGGATCGCACACTGGGTGATCGACTCGCCCAGTTCCATCGCTCCGGACGGCAGCGCCCAGTAGCCGTTGTCCGAGCGCTCGATCAGCAGGACCTCACCGGCGGGATTCCGGACCACGGTCCGGGCACCGACGAAGAGCAGCGTCCGGTCCCCGGCGAGTGCGCGCAGCTGCCCGAGGTACGACTCTGCCCAGGAAAGACGACTGCCCATCAACGACTCCGATCTCGTGGCGGGGTGCGGTCGGGAAACACCGTCGCGCATCCGGGGCGCGTCGTCGAGTCCGTCCGGTGGTCCGGAGCCGAGCGGCGGTCACGGTGCGGTGGCGCGGGTGCGGGCAGGTGCCGCACCCGCGCCGCGGTCCGCAGCCGGAGGACCGGGCGGGCCCGGTCGCGCCCGCGGCTCACCGGGTGCCGGTGACGACCAGCACCTTCCCCACCGCCCCGTCCTGCACCGCCTGATGTGCCTTCGCGATCTCACTGAGCGGGTAGTGGTGCAGCGGCAGGCCGGCCTCGGCGCCGACCCGGAGCACCCCGGTCGCGGCGGCGGTCGCCACGTCCTCGACCGCGTGCGCCTTCGCCACCGCCGGAAGCGTGTAGACCAGGACGAACTGCCACCGTACGTTGGAGACCATCATGGGCCGGATCGGGATCGTGAGGGGCTCGCCGCCGTCGTCGGCGTAGACCGCGACCGTCCCGGCGGCGCCGATGACCTGGCGGTCGATCTCGGCGTTGTGCACGGCGGCGACCTCGACGATCACGTCCACACCGTCGGGCGCGATCTTGCGGACCTCGGCCACCACGTCCTCGTCCCGGTAGTTGATCACGTGTGACGCGCCGGCCGCCGCCGCGAGCCGCGCCTTCTCGGTGCTGCTGACCGTGGCGATGACGGTCGCGTCGGCCCAGCGGGCCAACTGGATCGCCGCGTTGCCGACCGCGCCCGCCCCGCCCTGGACCAGCACCGTCCGCCCGCGCAGCGCGCCCGCGTCGAGACGGTCGGGCATGGTCTCGCCGACGGTGAGACAGCGGTGCGCGGTCAGGAACGGGATGCCGAGGCTCGCGCCCAGGTCGAAGGAGGCCGCGCCGAGCCGCACCACCTGCCGGGCCGGCACCACGGTGTACTCCGCCGCGGTTCCCCAGGGCCGTCGCCAGGCGGCTTCCCAGATCCACACCCGCTCGCCGACGAGCGTGGCGTCGACACCCGTGCCCACCGCCTCGACGATCCCCGCCCCGTCCTGGTGCGGAATCTGCCAGCCGCCCTCCGGCAGCACCACGGACCCGAACCCCTGTCGCGACTTCCAGTCCGTCGGGTTCACGCCGGAGACGGCGACCCGGACCAACACCTCGCCCGGCCCGGGCTCGGGTACGGGCCGGTCCACCACCTCCAACACCGACGGGTCGCCGATGCGCTGGTAGATGGCCGCCTTCATCGTCGACGTCTCGCCCGGTGCCGCCAATCCCCTCACCTCTTCGATCCTCGTCCCTGTCGTCCGCCCCCGGGTGCGCCGGCGCCGACGATCACCGTCGTGTTCCGGCCGACCTGGTTCGGGGTGGGGCGAACCATCGAACGAGATGCTGTCAGAGAATGTTCAGGTTTGTCAGGTAGGAATTGAGGGGCACGCACCGTTTCGGGCACAGCGCCCGTAGCCGGGAGAGAGGGACGATGACAGCGTCACCTGACACCACGGTGGCCGCGGGGTCCGTGACCGACGGCGACGCTCCGCCGTCGTCCGCCGGAGTGGCCCGTGACCGCTACCTGGACCTGTGGCGGGCCGCGGCGCTGGTCCGGGTGGTGACGTACCACATCCTGGGCTGGATCTGGCTGACCGTGTTGTTCCCGGCGATGGGTCTGATGTTCGCCCTGGCCGGGTCGCTGATGGCCGGCTCGGTGGACCGGACCGGGATCAGCGCGGTGCGCCGCCGGCTGCGCCGGCTGCTGCCGCCGCTGTGGGGCTTCGCCGCGGTGGCGGTGACGCTGCTGCTGGTCACCGGCTGGCGTGCCGCCCCCGCCGACCGGCTCGGCTGGGGAGAGCTGGTCTGGTGGATCTTCCCCGCCCGGACGCCACCGGTCAGCGACCATCCCTGGGCATGGGCCTACAACACCGTGCTCTGGTACATCGTCACCTACCTGTGGCTGGTGCTCCTCTCCCCGCTGCTGCGGCCGGCGTTCCGGCGCTGGCCCTGGCAGAGCATCGCGGTGGCGGCCGCGTTGCCGATCGCCTTCCGGTTCGACATCGTCACCGTGGGCGGATACTTCCACGAGCAGGCGATCAACATCACGTCGTACCTGGCCTGCTGGTTGCTGGGCTTCGCGCACCACGACGGGCTGCTGCACCGGATCCCGGCCCGGCGGTACGCACTCGTGGTGACCGGTCTCGCGGTGACCGGCGCGGCCTGGGTGCTCTATCTCGGCTGGTCGACCGGCAACTACGACCTGAACCGGATGCAGGGTGCCAACACGCTCTGGTCCCTGGCCTTCGTCGCCACGGTCTTCCGGGTGCGGCCCCGACTCGACTGGCTGGCCCGGATCCGCCCGCTGGACCGGGCCGTGGAACTGCTGAACGCCCGCGCGGTGACGATCTACCTGTGGCACCTGCCGCTCGGGGTGCTCGCCGGCGTGCTGATCACGCCGGTCGCCGCCTCCGGTGGCTGGCTGACGAACGTCGTCCTCCGGCTGGCCGTCGTCTGGGCGCTGGTCGCCGTGGCGGTGGCCCTGGTCGGGTGGATCGAGGACCTGGCGGCACGGCGCCGGCCGGCCGTGGTTCCCGCCCGGTTGGCCCCGGCCCGACCCGGCCCGGGCCGTGCCACCCCGACCCGGGGCCGTGTCGGGCGGCGACCGGTGGTCCCGGCGGTCCGCTGGCACCGGATGATGGTCGCGACCGTCGGCGTGCTCGCCGCCGGCCTGGGGCTGATGGCGTTCAACCTCTGGCCCGGAGTGACGACCCGGGTCCAGCAGCCGGTCCGGCAGGAGGTCACCTACGCTCTGTCCGACCTGCCGATCCTGGTGGACGGGGCCTCCGCGGAACCGGCGTCACCCGTACCGGTCGACACGCTGAGCGCGGTGCCGGGGGTCGTGAACCTGCACGGCGTGGAGTATCCGCGGGCCGTGCTGACCGCCGCGCCCAGCCGGCTCCGGGTGCAGCCGCCGGCCGGGTGCGAGCGGCTCCAGGCGGTCATCGACGTCGGCGCGGACGACGCAAGGGTCGCCTTCGCGGTCCGGGTCGACGACGTGACCGTCTTCGAGTCCGGGATCCGCAGCCGGGCGGACCAGGCGGAGCGGATCGAGGTCAACGTGGCGCAGGCCAGCTACGTCGACCTGGTGACCAGCAGTCCTTCCGGCGGCGCCGTCGGGGTGTGGGCGGACCCCCACTTCGTCTGCGCGACCTGACCGGCGGGCGGGGCGGCGTCCCGACCGTCACCGGGACCGGAGCACCACGTCCTTGCCGAGATCACCCCAGCCGGTCTCGCGGGCCCGGGCGACGGCGGTACGCAGCTCCGCCTCGTTCACCGGACGTTCGACGCCGGCGTACTGCAACGCCACCGCGAAGTTGGCACAGAGGTACGCCAGCAGGTCGTCGTCGGCGTGCAGCACCTCGCAGATGCCGGCGACCTGGCGGCCGCGGAACAGCCCGCGCATCCCCTCCAGGGCGGCCTGCTCGTGCCCCTCCACGTCGATCTTGAAGAGTACGACGTCGTCGGCCCGGAGCCGGATCCGTTCGTCCAGGCGGAAGCACTCCACGTCCACGCTCCGGCTGTTCGGCACCCGCAGGGACGCGACGCCGGTGTGCTCGTGAAGGTAGAGCCGGGCCGTTCCGGCCCGGTCGCTGGCCGCGCCGGCGTGCAGCACGGTGCCGGGATAGTCGGCGGCGGCCAGCGCGATGGTCTTGCGTAGCCAGGGGAGGACGGCGGGGTTCGGCTCGACGAGGTGCAGCTCCCGCAGACCGTAGTAGGACGTGCAGAAGGCGACCTCACCGTAGTTGGCTCCCACGTCGATGGCGACCGTCGGACGGACCTCGGTGACCAGTCGACGCCAGGCGGCAACCGCCTTGCGGTCCAGGTTCCCCTTGTACACGGCCAGTTCGGTGCCGCGGATGTCGGTGTAGTCGGCGTGCAGCACGACGCCGATCTCGTTGCGAAACGCGCCTGCCCGGGTACGGAGTGCGATCCGATGGGCGGCTCGGCGGACGTGGTGCGCGCCCGACTGGTGGAACGCGCGGCGGAGCGTCGATCGGAGACTAGGCATACCGTTGACCGTTCTCCCTGTTCATCGGGGCAGTGTCGGGTGGGGTCGCCGGCCGGATTCGGGGGCCGTCCACCTCCTCGGGCGGGTCGGTGCGTTCTGACCGTATCGTAAGTAGATAGCTACATAGAGCAACAGATGCGTGGCAAGATCAGTGATATGCGGAAATGTCTCTGATTAGCGCGTATGGTCAGGAAGATCGGGGTGGTGGGGAGGGCCGTCCGGCGCCGCGAGGGTCGCGACGGCAGACCGGTGTCGAGCGGCGTTTCACCCGATCGGGGGAGGCTGCCGGATCTCGGTCGCCCGACCCGTGCGAGACACGACCGATGCCTCCGCGTCCGACGCCGAGGCGGCCCTGACGCGAAGCCGACACTGACGGACCACGGCGTCGCCGCCCCAACCGGGGCCCGTCGGTGGCACGGCCGCCCGGCCGGGCGTGGCGGACGCCCGCCGCGTCCGCCCCCCTGAACCGGTGCCGGTGCCCGAAAACGGGGCGGCCGGGCGGTCGGCGGGACCACGATGGGCCCATGCGGGCGATGCTGATGCGGCGACACGGCGGCCCCGAGGTCCTGGAGGTCGTGGACGCGCCGGACCCGCGACCCGCGGACGGCCACCTCCTTGTCGACGTCGCCGCCGCCGGGGTCAACTACGTGGACGTCTACCAGCGGCAGGGCAGACCGCCGTACGCCGGCGAGCTGCCGGCGGTGCCGGGCCAGGAGGGGGCCGGCACCGTGGTGGCGGTCGGCTCGGACGTGGAGGGGTTCGCCGAGGGGGATCGGGTCGCCTGGACCGGGGTACCCGGCAGCTACGCCGCCCGGGTCGCGGTGCCGGCCGCCCGGGCCGTGCCCGTACCGGAGCAGGTCGACCTCACGGTCGCGGCGGCGGTGATGCTCCAGGGGATGACCGCGCACTACCTGTCGCACACCACCCATCCGGTCGCCACCGGTGAGCCCGTCGTGGTGCACGCCGCGGCCGGTGGGGTCGGCCACCTGCTGACCCAGCTGGTCAAGCTCCGCGGCGGCGTCGTCATCGGCACCACCTCGACCGACGAGAAGGCGGACCTCGCCCGGCGCGCCGGCGCGGACCACGTCGTCCGGTACGACATGCTCCTCGACGCCGTCCGCGAGGTCACCGGCGGCGCCGGAGCGGCGGTGGTGTACGACGGGGTCGGCCGGGCCACCTTCGACGCCAGTCTGGCGGCGCTGCGCCGCCGCGGACTGCTGGTCCTCTACGGCGCCTCCAGCGGGGACGTGCCCCCGTTCGACACCGGGCGGCTCGCCGCCGGCGGGTCGCTCTACCTGACCCGGCCCAGCCTCCCCGCCCACATCGCCACCCGGGACGAGTTGCTCAAGCGCGCCGCCGACCTGTTCGGCTGGATCTCCGAGGGCCGGTTGGAGGTCCGGATCGGTGCGGCGTACCCGTTGGCCGACGCGCCCCGGGCACACGCCGACCTGCAGGGGCGGCGGACCGCCGGCAAGCTCCTGCTGCTGCCGGGCTGAGCGGCGACGCCGTGGACGTCGGGTCGTGCACCGTCGCCACCGGTCACCGGGGCGGGTTCTCCCGGGAGATCTCCCGGATCCGTGGAGCTCGGGTCGGCGGCACGATCTGTTCGGTCAGCTCGGTGAGGTCGGCCAGGATCACCGCGGCGAGCTGTTCGGCGTCCGGTGCCAGCGGGTACGACCGGTGCGGCACCGCCACCACCCGCATCCCGGCGGCGGCGGCCGAGCGGACGCCGTTGGTCGAGTCCTCGACGGCGACGCAGCGGCCAGCCGGAACGCCCATCCGCTCGGCGACGGCGAGGTAGGCGTCCGGCGCCGGCTTGCCCCGGGGGACCTCCTCGGTCGACAGCGTCACCCGGAACACGTCAGCGAGCCCGGCGGCGTCCAACGCCACCTCGATCAGGCGGCGCGGCGAGGAGCTGGCGAGTCCGAGCGGCCAGCGCGCGGCGAGCCGCCGCACCACCTCCGGGGCGCCCTCGACGATCGGGAGCCGGCGGGTGTACTCCTCGACCATCTGGCCGATCACGTCGGTGGCTATTCGCTCCGGCGGGCCCGGCACCCCGAGCTCGTCACGCAGGTACCGCGACCACTCACCGGTGCTCATTCCCATCAGCCGCTGCTGGGCGTCGGGCTGCCACCGGCCGCCGCGGGCGTCGACGTACCGCCGCCGGACCCGCTCCCAGACCGGTTCCGAGTCCACCAGCACGCCGTCGAGATCGAAGACGACCGCGTCCACCACGCCTCCATCCTGCCCCGACCGGGCGTGGCTCGTGGCCGTGACCTGGTATCTGCCCGGGTGGACACCTCCGCTGGCGCACACCGGGAAGCGGTCGGCCCGGGCAGGCGCCGGACGCGGCCGGGGCGGCACCGGGAAAGCCCGACGTCGTCCGTTCCCGTCGAGGCCGTGATTCGGTAGAGTCCGGTGGACTGCGAGCTCTCTCCGGGCTGCCCGATCGGAAAGAAAAAGGCTTTCCACACTGGACCGTCCGCTTCGGTTCGCAGTGCAGGCCACCACGGCGGAATCCGAAACATGGAGGGCGCCGCTTCTGATTGGACCGGGGACCGGGCTCTCCCGGTCGAGCTGGGGGCACGTCGACAACACGGAAGGGTGCGATGGTCGTCTGCGTGCACTGTGGACAGGAGAACGAGGAGGGAAGCGCGTACTGTCTCAGCCCGGACTGCGGACAACGCCTGCCTGGCCCGGTGCTGCCCGACCCCTCCGAGTCTGACTCGTCCGGTCCCGACCGGGCGGAGCCACCGTCCGCTCCGGCTCCGGTGGCGTCGGCGCCCGCACCGGCCACATCGACCGGCCGGCGTTCCGCCCAGCGGCGCGCCGCACACCGCCGGCAGGGCGGGCGGCACGCGGCGAAGACGGTCAGGGCGGCCGCCGCGGCGGAGTCGGGCGCGAAGGCGGGCGCCTCCACCGGCACGACACGGACCGAAACCGCCGCCTCGCCCCAGGCGTCGGAGAAACCCACGACGGCGCCGGCAGGGAAGACCGAACCCGCGACGGCGTCGGAGACGCGGGCGGCGGGTACGCCCGGAAAGACGTCGGCCTCGGGCACGGCAACCGGCCGGGTGGTCCTGACCGGCGGGTCGACGACCCTGACCAGGTCGACCCCGGCGGCCGGTGGCACGGCGACCGCGGTTGCCCCCACCACGACGGCGACCCGGCCCGATCCGGACGAGCCGGCCGAGACGAGGGGACTGCCGGCCCGGAACCTCGTGCTGGTCGGGGCGTTGGTGGTCGGCCTGCTCGCGGCCGGCTCGATCGTGTGGATGGTCCAGCGACCGGGGGACGAGGCCGAGCCACGGCGGCCCGGAACACTCGGCGTGCCGGCCGCGGCGGTCACGCCGTCCGCCACACCGTCGGCCGCCGACCCGACGCCCACGGCGGAGACCTCCGGCACCCCGACGGCGACGGCGAGTCCCAGGCCCTCCGACGGCTCGACGCCGTCGACGTCGCCTCCCGGCCGGACGCCGCCCCAGTCGACCTCGTCCTCCTCCTCGGGCAGCGGCGACAGCGGCGGCGGTAACAACGGCCGGAGTGACACGAGTTCCGGCGGCGGCTCGCAGGAGACGACCTTCTCCGGCCGCTACCAGATCCGACCCGCACACACGGGCATGTGTCTGGGCGAGGGCCCGGAACTGTTCAAGAACACCGGGCGCACCGTCCTCGGGCAGCACTCCTGCTCCTCGGCCCGGCCGGCGACACACCTGGAGCAGGTCAGCGGAAACATCTACCGGATCAAGCTCCACTACTCCTCCCAGAACATCAGGTGCGCCACCGTCGACTACGGCGGCCGAGGCGCCGGACTGCTGCTGGCCGCCGGGCAGTGCGGAAGCGGCCGGACGGACCAGCAGTTCCGGCTGGAGCCGGTCAGCTCGCCAGCGAGCGGCTACCGGTTGCGCTCCGTGGCCGGCGGGAGCAGTCTCTGCATCGGTGTCTACGAGGGGCTCACCCGGGAGGGCGTACAGATCATCCAGGAGACGTGCCGCAACGGCCGACACGAGGTCTTCACGCTTCAGCGCGTCTGACGGCACGGTCCGGGGCCGCCCCCGCCGCGGGTGCGTCCGCCCGGCGGCACACCACCGGTTTGCCCCGAGAGAGCCCTCCGGTGTCTCCCCACGCCGTTCGCGGCGGGGGTGTGCCGGCTGACGCGATCGGTGCCGTCACCGTCTCGCCGAGACCGGCGGTGGACGACCGTTACCGGTTCGTCACCCAGCTCCTTGATGATGGTCGATATCTGAGTCGATCACCAAGGTGTGGGAGCTGAGATGCGCAGCCGGATTCGATCGCTACTCGCGACCGTGCTGGGAGGGGTCTGTGTGCTGGCGTTCGCCGCACCGGGAACCCCGGCGTCGGCGTCGCCCGGACCGGCCGCGGAGCCTGGTGCGGGGGCGGGGCCGCGGGCGGTCGACGTGCCGGAAACCTGCCCGGAGGGCGGAAACGGGTGTGTGGACGACACCCTCGCCCAGCTGGGCGGGCGGCTCGACGCGCTCGGCCGCTCCTGCGGGCACCACGCGACGTTCGCCCTCGCCTACCTGCGGACCACCCAGGGCTTCGCGTGGAGCCGGGACCAGGAGGGCTACTTCGCCGACCCGCGGTGGATCAACCGGGTGGGCGCGCTGTTCGCCGAGTACTACTACCGCGCGTACGACGACTGGGCCGCCGGCCGCCGCTCGTCGGTGCCATCGGCCTGGCTCATCGCCCTCGACGCGGCCCGCGACCGCCGGCTCACCGGCGCCGGGGACCTGCTGCTCGGCATGAACGCCCACATCAACCGGGACCTGCCGTACGTCCTGGAGCGGATCGGGCTGACCGCCGCGGACGGCAGCAGCCACAAGCCCGACCACGACCGGATCGACGAGGTCCTGGCCGGGCTGGTGGACCCGTTGCACGCGGAGCTGATCGCCCGGTTCGACCCGTACAGCTTCGATGTCGGGATCTCCCCGGAGTGGGTCCTGCGGCTGATCGTGAGCTGGCGCGCGCAGGCGTGGCGGAACGCGGTACGCCTCAGCGAGGCCCGGACCCCGCTCGCCCGGGCCCTGGTGGAGTTCGACATCGAGTCGAGCGCGGCGGCGACCGCCGCCGCGCTGGCGGCCCTGACCAGCTACCTGCCGCCGTTGACCGGGCCGGGCCCGCGGGCGGCGCACTGCGCGGCGCACCACGGCGACGCGCCGCCAAAGGCCTATCCGTTCGGCCTTCCGCCGGCCTACTGACCTGCCCGGTGCCGTCCGGCCGGAGCCCGGGGCCGACCCTCGCGAGGGCCGCGGCCGGACGGCACCCCCGCCGTCGGCGGACGCGTCACGCCGACTTCCGAGCCGCCTTCTTCGGCGCCGCCTTCTTCGGGGCGGCCTTCCCGGCCCCGGTCTTCGCCGCCTCGCCACCGGCCCGCGCGGGGGTCTTCCTCGCCCCGCCGTCCGGCGACCGGCCGCCGTCGGCCCCGCCGACCGCCTTCTTCCCGGCCTTCTTCGCGGCGGCGGTCTGCTTCGCCGTCGAGATCGGGGTGGGTGTGCCGGCCCCGGCGCCGGCGGGGGCCTCGCCCCGGGCGGCGCGGGCCCGGTCCACCGAAGCACGCAGCGCGGCCATCAGGTCGATCGCCGCGGCCGGCGCCTTCTCGACCTCCTCCGGCTGCACCACCTGCCGTCCCTCCACCTTGGCCTCGATGACCTCCTGCAACGCGGCCCGGTAGTCGTCGGTGAAGACGTCCGGCTCGAAGTCCCCGGTCATCGAGTCGATGAGGGAGGTCGCCATGGCCAGCTCCGGCGGGCGGACGGTGATCTTCTCGTGGAGGAAGCCGAAGTCCGGGCGGCGGACCTCGTCGGGCCAGAGCATGGTGTTGAGCACCAGAACCCCCTCCCGGACCCGCAGGGTGGCGAGCTGCTCGCGCTGCCGCAGCGCCACCTTGACGATCGCCACCCGCTCCGAGTCGGCCAGCGCGTCCCGCAGCAGCACGTACGGCTTCGTCGCCGCGCCGTCCGGCTCCAGGTAGTACGCCCTGTTGTAGAGGATCGGGTCGACCTGCCCGGCGGGCACGAACTCGAGGACGTCGATCGCGTGCGACGTGCTCAGCGGCAGTTCGGCGAAGTCCTCGTCGGTGAGGATCACCATCTCGCCGCCGCCGAGGTCGTACCCCTTGGCGATGTCCTCGTAGGGCACCTCCTCGCCGTCGATCGAGCACACCCGCTTGTACCGGATCCGGCCACCATCGACCCGGTGCACCTGGTGGAAGCGGATGTCCTTCTCCTCGGTGGCCGAGTAGACCCGGACCCCGATGGAGACCAGGCCGAACGAGACGGCGCCACGCCAGATAGCCCGCATGGTGCGCACTTCCCCGTCGGGGCGCCGAAATCACCCGAGAACCCTGCCGGGCGGAAGCCGCGGCGTCGTACCGGACACCGCCGGCGCGGCTGCCGGTCGTATCCGACCAAATCCCCTCATGTTGGTTTCAGGTGGTCCTAGAGTGGAGGCGTGCCCGGGCCGCCGGTCAGGCCGATGCTCGCCAGCACCGGGGAGCTGCCCGCAGGCCCCGGCTGGGGGTATGAGTTCAAGTGGGACGGGGTACGCGCGATCGGCGACGTCACAGACGGCGCGCTGCGGCTCTACGCCCGCTCCGGGGTGGAGATCACGGCCGCCTATCCCGAGATCGCCCCGCTCGGCACCCAGGTCGCCGAGCGCGGGCGCGGCGGCGCGGTGCTGGACGGCGAGGTCGTGGTGCTGACCCGCGACGGGCAGACATCGTTCGCCGCCCTGGCCACCCGGATGCACGTCCGCCAGCCCGACCGGGCCGCCCGACTCGCGGCCAGCCTGCCGGTGACCTACATGATCTTCGACCTGCTGCGTCGTGACGGCGCGGACCTGACCCGCTGGCCGTACCGGCGTCGCCGACAGGCTCTGGAGGCGCTGGAGCTGGCCGGACCGAGCTGGGCGGTGCCACCGGTCTTCACCGACGGGGCCGCCACCTACCAGGCCGCGGCCGAGCACGGGCTGGAGGGGGTGGTCGCCAAGCGACTCGACTCGGTGTACCGGCCGGGAGTCCGGTCCCCGGACTGGATCAAGGTGAAGCGGGAGGAGACCGACGACTTCGTGGTCGGCGGCTGGCGTCCCGGCGTACGCCGGATCGGCGGCCTGCTCGTCGGGGTGCCGGCCCCGGGCGGTGGACCCGGCCTGGTCTACCGCGGCCGGGTCGGCGGTGGCATCGGCGCGGCGATCGAGCGGCAGCTGCTGGCGGCGCTGGAGCCGCTGCGGGTGCCGCGGTCGCCGTTCGTCGACCCCGTGCCCCGGGAGGATGCCCGGGGCGCGATCTGGGTCCGACCCGAGGTCGTGGTGGAGGTGAGGTACGGCCAGCGCACGCCGGACGGCCGGCTCCGGTTCCCCCGGATCCGCCGGCTGCGGCCCGACCGTACCCCGGCGGAGCTGGGCGATGCGGGCTGAGCAGCGGGTACGGGTCGAGGTCGAGGGGCGCGGCCTGGAGCTGTCCCACCTCGACAAGGTGCTCTACCCGGCGGTCGGGTTCACGAAGGGCGAGGTGATCGACTACTACACCCGGATCTCCGAGGCGCTTCTGCCGCACCTGCGGGACCGACCGCTGACCCGGATCCGCTGTCCGAACGGTGTCGAGGGGAACTCGTTCTTCGAGAAGAACGCCCCGGCCGGCACCCCGGAGTGGGTACGGCGGGAGACCCTGCCCGCGCCCGGTTCGTCGAAGGGCCGGGAGATGCTCGACTACGTCGTCTGCGACGACCTGCCGACCCTGGTCTGGCTGGCCAATCTCGCCGCACTGGAGCTACACACCCCCCAGTGGAGGGTGGGGCGCCACCCCGACCTGATGGTGCTGGACCTCGACCCGGGTGCCCCGGCCGGGCTGGCCGAGTGCTGCCAGGTCGCGCTGCTGCTTCGGGAGCGGCTGGCCGCGGACGGCATCGCCAGCTATCCGAAGACCTCGGGCAGGAAGGGGATGCAGCTGTGCTGCCCGGTCTCCGGTCGGCAGCCCGCCGACGTCGTCTCCGGCTACGCCCGCCGGATCGCCGAGGAGCTGGCCCGCGAGCTGCCGGAGTCGGTCACCGCCCAGATGGCGAAGCGGCTGCGCCCCGGCAGGGTCTTCATCGACTGGAGCCAGAACAACGCGGCCAAGACGACGGTGACGCCGTACTCCCTGCGGGCTCAGCCGACACCGTCGGTGTCCACGCCGGTGACCTGGGCCGAGGTGGAGGCGGCGGCCGGGGGCGCGTCCGGCGCGGTCCGGCGGTTTCTCGCCACCGAGGTGCTGGACCGGATCGAGGAGCACGGCGACCTTCTCACGCCCCTGCTGCGGCCCGGTCCGGAGCTGCCCGGCTCCTGAACCGGGGTGGTCCCGCCCGGTGGCGTGGCCGGCCCGTACACCGCCTGTCGTCCGAGGGCAGCTCCGACAACCGGTGGCCGGGCGAGCCGGACGGAGGTGCGGGGACGTCCGGATAGACGACGGTCTTCGACCTGAGTGGACGGTGGTGGGCCCGCGCGTCGACACGACTACGATCAGCCGGCGCTCTCGCCGCAGGGCGCCCGGCCGGTGTGCCGGTTGCGCACCGGTCGTTGCTCAGTGATCAGGGGGAACACTTGAGGAGAAGGCTGATCGGGTTCGTCTCCGCGCTCGCCGTCGCCGTCGGCGGGTCGTTGGCCGTCGCCACCCCGGCGCAGGCCGCACCAGCGGTCAAGATCACCAAGGTCTACTACGACTCGCCGGGCAGCGACAGGGGATCCAACAGGAGCCTGAACGCCGAGTACGTCCGGCTGACCAACAAGCGCCGCAGCACCATCAATCTCAAGGGCTGGACGTTGCGCGACAAGGCCGGCCACACCTACAGGTTCACCACCACCTTCCGGCTCCCCGCCGGCAAGAGCGTCTACATCCACACGGGCAAGGGCAAGAACACCGGCACGCACCGCTACTGGGGCCGCTCCTGGTACGTGTGGAACAACACCGGCGACAAGGCCTACCTGCGTGATCCGTCCGGCAAGCTCGTCCACAGCTGTGCCTGGAAGAAGCGGGGGAAGGGCTACACCACCTCCTGCTGACGCCCCGGGCGCGGACGCCGGCCCACCCCGGTGGGCCGGCGTTCGGCGTCTTCGGCACCGTCGCGTCCGGCCACGGCCCGGAGCCGGTCAGTCGACCGACGGCAGCGTCGGCCCGAGGACGTCGTCGGCGTCGACGATCGTGTACGCGTACCCCTGCTCGGCGAGGAAGCGCTGCCGGTGCGCCGCGTACTCGGTGTCGATGGTGTCCCGGGCGACCACGGTGTAGAAGTGCGCCTGCCGGCGGTCGGCCTTCGGCCGGAGCACCCGGCCGAGGCGCTGCGCCTCCTCCTGGCGTGACCCGAAGCTGCCGGAGACCTGGATCGCCACCGACGCCTCCGGCAGGTCGAGCGAGAAGTTGCCGACCCGGGAGATGACCAGCGTCCGCAGCTGCCCGGCGCGGAAGGCGTCGAAGAGCCGTTCCCGTTCCCGGTTCGTCGTCGAGCCCTGCACGATCGGGGCGTCGAGGGCCTCGCCCAGCTCGTGCAGCTGGTCGACGTAGCCGCCGATCACCAGCACCTGTTCGCCGGCGTGGCGCCGCACCAGCGCCTGAACCACCGGCAGCTTGGTCCGGGCGGTCGCCGCCACCCGGTAGCGCTCCTCCGGCTCCGCCACCGCGTACGTCATCCGCTCGGCGTCGGTCAGGGTGACCCGGACCTCGACACACTCGGCCGGCGCGATCCAGCCCTGCGCCTCGATGTCCTTCCACGGCGCGTCGTAGCGCTTCGGACCGATCAGCGAGAAGACGTCGCCCTCCCGGCCGTCCTCACGGACCAGCGTCGCCGTCAGACCGAGCCGGCGTCGGGCCTGGAGGTCGGCGGTGAACCGGAAGATCGGCGCCGGCAGCAGGTGCACCTCGTCGTAGATGATCAGACCCCAGTCGCGGGCGTTGAACAGGTCCAGGTGGGTGAAGGCGCCGCCGCGCCGGGCGGTGAGCACCTGGTACGTCGCGATGGTGACCGGCCGGATCTCCTTGCGTTCCCCGGAGTACTCGCCGATCTCGTCGGCGGTCAGCGAGGTGCGCGCGACCAGTTCCCGCTTCCACTGCCGACCGGCGACGGTGTTGGTCACCAGGATCAGGGTGGTCGCCTTCGCCCGTGCCATCACCGCCGCGCCGACCAGGGTCTTCCCGGCCCCGCAGGGGAGTACCACCACACCCGACCCGCCGGCCCAGAACTGCTCCACCGCCTCCCGCTGGTACGACCGCAGCTCCCACGCCGGCCGGTCCTCGGTCCCGCCGGTGTCCAGTTCGATCGGGTGCGCCTCGCCGTCGACGTACCCGGCCAGGTCCTCGGCGGGCCAGCCGAGCTTGAGCAGTGCCTGCTTGAGCCGGCCCCGCTCGGACGGGTGGACGACGATCGTGTCGTCGTCGATCCTGGCGCCGAGCATCCCGGCGAGCTTCTTGCTCCTGGCGACCTCGGTCAGGACCGCCCGGTCCAGGGCGTGCAGCACCAGGCCGTGGGTCGGGTGGGCGACGAGCTGGAGGCGGCCGTACCGGTCCATGGTCTCGGCGACGTCGACCAGCAGCGCGTGCGGCACGGGGTAGCGGGAGAACCTCAGCAGCGCGTCGATCACGCTCTCGGCGTCGTGCCCGGCCGCGCGGGCGTTCCAGAGCCCGAGCGGGGTGAGCCGGTACGTGTGGACGTGTTCCGGCGAGCGCTCCAGCTCGGCGAAGGGAGCGATCGCCATCCGGCAGGCCTGCGCGTCGGGATGGTCGATTTCCAGTAGCAGCGTTTTGTCTGATTGCACGATTAGTGGCCCGCCGCTCACACCCACGCCCTTCCGTCCCTGGTCAGCCGCCTGCGTGCCGACCCCCAAGTGTCGCACTCGAACGAGTGGGTGGAAAAACCCTTCATAAGGGGCAACCCGACTGGCATTCTCATGCGTCTAGTCAGGAGACGGCTCCTGGGGAGGACCAGATGGTATCCGTGCGTCTCGGCATCCGTCTCGTCACTCTGGCAGCGGTCACCCTGTCCGGCGTCGGTGCGTGTGCGCTCGATTCGTCGGCCGGCTCGCCGCAGGCGGGGGAGCATCGGCGGGCCGGTAACGCGGCGAGTGCAACGGGGGCGAGCGCGCCGCCCACGCCGCGGCGGGACCGCACCACGCCGACACCGCGGAAGACCCGGGCGACGCCGTCCCCGCGCGCGACCCGTACGGCGCCGAAGCCGGCCACCACCACGCCCCGCGAACCCACCCGCGCCTCGCCGACACCGAGTCCCTCCCGGAAACCGGCGGGCTGCCCGCAGGGGGAGCGGCAGCGCGAGGTCGAGCGTTACCTCGCCCGGCTCGGCGGTTTCGGCGAGGTCACCGTCGACGGGCGGCAGTCGGCCGCGGACTGCGAGGCGATCAAGAGGTTCCAGCGCCGGTACGACATCCGGCCCGCCCACGGTCGAGCCGGTCCGACCACCGCCGACGTCGCCCGCCGCCTGGCCGAGACCGACACCGACCGGTGCCGGGCCGGCTCCGGTACGACGTTCTGTGTCGACCTGACCCGGCAGACGGTGTGGGCGGTCCGGAACGGGAAGGTGGTGATGCCGCCGACCGTCATCCGAACCGGCATGCCCGGGTACGCCACCCCGACCGGCACATACAAGATCAACTTCCGGAACGTGAAGGAGTGGTCCGACCCGTACGAGGTGTGGATGCCGTACTGGCAGCGGTTCGTCGGCGGGATCGGCTTCCACCAGACCACGACGTACCTGCACGACATGTCGATCGGCTCGCACGGCTGTGTCAACCTGCTGCCGGAGGACGCCCGCCGGCTGTGGGAGCTCGGCGCGATCGGCACCCGGGTGTACGTCTTCGGCCGCCGCCCCGACACCTGACCAGTGCGGCACCGCACCGGCGCGTCGCCGTTCCCCCGTCGGGGGCGGGGCGTTTCACGCGTGTCGCCGGGCGGTGCGTCCCGTCGCGGCAGGCGGATGGATGCGACTCTGAAGGCACGGCAGCGTGGCGGGAGGTTTGGCAGATGACGGTCGACGAGGCCCGACCCGAGATGGACCCTTCGGCCGCCGCGCCGGCCGACACCCCACCGGACGCCGCCTCCCGTGCCGAGCCCGCGCCGGCGTCCGCCGAACCGGTCTCCCGGGCCACCGTGCTGGCGTACGCCGTCGTCGCGCTGCTGCTGGCGATCTGGGTGCTGTTCGGCTGGCTGGTGCAGCGACAGGGCTTTGTCGAGTCCCTCGGGGAGGGGCTCGGTGCCGCGTTCACACTGCTGCTGATCGTCTCGGTGATCGGCACGGTACGCCGCAGCCGCCGCGGCTGAGACCTCGTCGCGTGCGGCGCCGCGACGGGGTGACGTCGCGCGTGCCGCGACCGGGGTTCCCGGGCGTGTGCCGCGGTCCCGACCGGTGTCCCTACTCCTCCCGGACGGCGGCGGTGATGCGGTGCAGGGCGAAGGTGTGCAACGTCTCGGTCCGTCTGTCCTCGGCACGCAGGTAGCCACCGCCGATCGACACCGGGCGGACCAGTCGGGACGCGGTCGCCCCGTGCGCGTCGACGTAGCCGACCCAGACCAGTGCCCGGTCCCGGACGGCCTGCTGGAGCACGGTCAACGCCTGGGTGTGTGGCATCGTCGGCACGCCGTCGCGCCTCCCGCCGCCCCGCACGGTGATCGGCGCCCGCCGGGCGGCCCGGGCGGCGGCGTCGCCCCGGCGGACCTGCTCGACGATGCCGAGCAGCCGGGGCGTGGTCAGCCGGGGAGTGGCCAGCGGATCGACCACCCGGTTCGCCACCGAGCCGCGCGCCGGTGCCCGGCGAACCCTCGGCCGGGTCAGCACCACGGCACCGCTCGCGTCCTCGGAGACCGGCGCGTAGCCGGCCTCGCGCAGCGCGGCGAGGAGCCGCCCCACCAGGTGCGGGGTGACGAGCACGGTCGGCGCCAGGCGGCGCAGCCCCATCGCGGCGAGCCGGCGGTCGGCCAACACCTGGGTCAGCAGCGCCTCGTCCTCGCTGCGCAGGTACGCCCCGGCGGCGCCGACCCGCAGCCCGCCGTGCCGCCGGGCGACGTCGTCGATCAGGTAGGTCAGCGTCTGCGGCACCGGCGTCCGGGAGCGCCGTGCGAAGAGCGCGTGCAGGTCCTCGGCGGCGTACCCGGCGTCCAGGGCGCGCCGCACGCTCGCCGCGGTGACCCGGTGCACGCTGGCCCCGCCCGCCGACTCGGGCTCGGCCACCATCGCCAGCTCGGCGGCGAGGGCCGGCTCGGGCGGCCCGGGAACCACCACGGTCAGGTCGGCCTGGAGCAGGACGTGGTCGACGGGTGAGGGAAGCAGGGCGTCCAACGCCCGGACCGCCGGTGACCCGCCGCCGGCCGCCCCGTCGGCGTCGGCGCGGATCCCGAGCGGGTCGTCGCCCTCGGCGGGCCCGGTGTCCCCGGCCACCCACTGCGCGAACAGCAGCTTCCCGTACGACGTGAGGGCGCCCAGCCCGGTCACCCCGAGCAGCGCCGCCTCGGCCAGCACCTCCCGCTGCCCGGCCTCCCGGCCCAGGTTGCGGCGTGGTGCGCGCCAGGCGAGCAGTGCCACCACGTCGTCCGGGTCCGGCGCGACCCCCGGAGCGAGGTCGTCGAGGACCTCAAGGACGGCGCGGCGGAGCGCCGGGGCCCCGGCCCGTTCCGCCTCCGGGGAGAAGAGGGTGATCACCCGGTCCCGGTCGTCCCGCTGTCCGACCAGCCCCACCTGGCGGGTCATGGCCAGCCAGGCCCGGGCCAGATGCTCCCAGCGGTGCGCCAGGGAGGCGTCCCGCCAGGACTCGTACCCGAGCGTGGGGAGGATCTGCTGGTCGGCGCCGGCGCGGGCGGTGGTGGCACCCGGCAGGTCCGTCTCGCCCAGCAGGCCGGCGGCGTACGCCACCTCCAGCAGCAGTGCGGCGGTCGGCTCGTCCAGCCCGGTCGTCCTGGCGATCCGGCGCAGGTCACGGACTCCGAGCCCACCGGAGCGCAGCAGCGGGGCGGGCTCGGCGGCGAGCAGCTCCAGCAGCGCCTCGGTGCGCCGTACCGCCTCCATCGCCTGGCCGGCGCCGGCCGAGTCGACGGCCTTGGGCTCCCGTTCCGGGCCGGTCACCGCCGGTGGTTGTGGCCGCAACGGCCCGAGCGGGCCCGTGTCGCGGCGCAGCAGCAGTCCGACCTCCCGGGGCAGCTCGACGGCGGCCGGCCGGCCGGAGGTGCCGGCCTCCGAGATCGGTACCAGCAGTTTCTGCTCGACCAGCCAGGAGACCGGGCCCGCCGACTCCGCGTTGGGCGTGGCCGGCAGTGTCCCGACCGGCGGCCCGGCGGCCAGCCGGTCGAGGATCGCGCGGGCCGCGGGCGGTGCGGCCAACAGGGTGCGGCGCAGCCGGGCCGGGTCGGAGACCAGGACCGCCGCCGTCGGGTCGAGCTCCGCCGCGGGCCGTCCCAGCCCCGCCGGGTACGGTGAGCAGACCTCGTCGACCCCGGCCGCGACGCGCAGCGCCTCCTCCGGCCCGTACAGCAGGAACAGCGCGCGGAGCCGGTCGATCGCGGCCCGGACGGCGGCCCGCTCGGTCCGGCGCCGGTCGCCGGTGGCGGATCCGACGACGAAGGTGAGGATCTCCTCGACCGAGGTCTCACCCGCCCCGGCTTCGGAGTCGCCGGCCGGGGCCCCGTCCGTCCCGGACGTCGGGGGCGCGGCGGCGGCCCGGCGGGTCAGCCGGGCCGCGTCGAGAATCCGCAGGGTGAACTCGTCGAGCCCGTCCAGGGCACGGGCGACCGACACCCGGGACTGGACCCGGACCGCGAGAGCGGACATGTCGGTCGGTACCGGCACGACGAGGTCCGGACGTAGCCGGAACAGGGCGGCGAGCGCCTCGTCGGGCAGCGACCGCAGGTGATCGGCGAGCGTGGTCATCGCCTTCCCACGCTATCCGTCCCGGTGCCGGTGCGCCGTCTCGGTCGTCCGGCTCGGTCTGGGTGCGCGACCGTCCCGACCCGGTCACCGGTTCGGGCCGGTGATCCCGCGCCCACCCGCGCCCCGGGTGATCGACCGCGTGGCACGATGGTCGATGTGACCGCTCCCGCCGCCGTCGGGTTCGACCTCGACATGACCCTGCTCGACACCCGTCCCGGGATCGCCGCGGCGTACCGGAAGCTGTCCGAGGTGACCGGCGTGTACGTCGACACCGACGCGGTGGTGAGCCGGCTCGGTCCCCCGCTGCGGGAGGAGATCCGCCGCTGGTTCCCACCGGAACAGGTCGAGACGGCGGTCCGGACGTATCGGGCGCTCTATCCCGAATACGCCATCACCACCTCACGGCCGCTGCCCGGTGCCCTGGAGGCGGTGGCGGCGGTCCGGCGGCACGGGCTGCGGGTGGTGGTGGTCACCTCCAAACACGGCCGGCTCGCCCGGCTGCACCTGGAGCACGTCGGGCTGGAGGTCGACGCCCTGGCCGGCGACCTCTTCGCCGAGGACAAGGCGACCGCGTTGACCGCGCACGGCGTACGGCTCTACGTGGGCGACCACGTCGGCGACATGGTCGCGGCGCGCACCGCCGGCATACCCGGAGTCGGGGTGACCACCGGGCCGTGTGACGCCGACGAACTGCGCTCGGCCGGCGCGGAGCTGGTGCTGGCCGACCTTACCGGATTCCCGCAGGCGCTACCGCGGGTGATGCGGCTAGCCTTGTGATAAAGCAATCTCAGGGGAGTCGAGGTCTACAGGTGCCAACGGGTCGAGTGAAGTGGTACGACGCGACCAAGGGGTACGGGTTCGTCACCAGCGACGAGGGTGGCGACGTGTTCCTGCCGAAGGGCGCGCTGCCCGCTGGTGTCACCGACCTCAAGGGCGGCCAGCGGGTTGAGTTCGGTGTGGTGGACAGCCGCCGCGGTGCGCAGGCACTCGGTGTGAAGCTGCTGGAGCCGCCACCGTCCATCGCGGAGCTTCGGCGCCGTCCGGCAGAGGAGCTGCACGGCCTGATCGAGGACATGATCAAGGTCCTGGAGGCGAAGGTGCAGCCGGTGCTGTCCCGGGGCCGCTTCCCGGACAAGAAGACCGCGCAGACCGTGGCCCAACTGGTGCACGCCGTCGCCCGCGAGCTGGAGATCTGAGTCCGCCGGCCCCGGCGGCCGGCGTGCCGGCCGGTCAGTCGAACGGGGTCGTGACGGGCGGGGTCAGTCCGGCCGCGGCGGCCCGGCCGAGCAGGGCGTCGATTGCCGCCCGGCCCTCGGCGCCCAGCTCGGCGGTGAACTCGTTGACGTAGAGCCCGATGTGCCGGTCCACCACGTCGGGCTCCATCTCCTGGGCGTGCGCCAGGACGTAGTCGCGGGTCGCCGCCGGATCGGCCCAGGCCTGCCGTAGGGAGGCACGGATCCACCCGGCCGCCTCCTGCGGGTCGACGGCGCCCCTGCGGGCCAGGATGGCGCCGAGCGGGATCGGCAGCCCCGTGTCGCCCTCCCACCACTCGCCGAGGTCGACCAGGGCGGTCAGCCCGTGTCGGGGGTACGTGAACCGCGCCTCGTGGATCACCAGTCCGGCGTCGAACCGGCCGGCCGCCACACCCGGCATGATCTCGTGGAACGGCACCACCTCGATCCTCGCCGGGGGTCGCTGTGCCGACCAGAGCCGGAACAGCAGGTACGCGGTCGTCCGGTCGCCCGGCACCGCGACGGTGGCACCGGTCAGGTCGGGGTTGCCCGCACGCTCGCCCCGGACCAGCACCAGCGGCCCACAGCCACGCCCGAGCGCCCCGCCGCACGGCAGGAGGTGGTAGTCGCGGAGCAGCCAGGGCAGGGCCGCGTAGCTCACCTTCACCAGGTCGTACGCCCCGCGCTCGGCGGCGGTGTTGGTGACGTCGACGTCGGCGTAGACCACCTCGACCGGCGGCGCGCCGGGCACCAGGCCGTGCACCAGGGCGTGGAAGACGAAGGTGTCGTTGGGGCAGGGCGAGATCGCGAGAGTGAGCGCCACGGACCCACCGTAGTCCCCGCCCCCGGCCGGTGCCGCACCGCATGGCACCGGAACGCGGTACGACCGGCCGCCGGCGCGGTGTCCACACCGTCCACCGGTGCGCGGGACGGGTCGACGATTGTGCACGCGTACTAGGCTGGATGTTGGCGGTTCGACGGCCCCGGCGGGGACGCCCGCCCCGGTGCGCGGGTCCGGACGCGACCGGGCCGATCTGCGACGGGAGGCGGGCATGGGCCCGGGCTGGTACCCCGACCCGACGGGCCGACAGCCGTTGCGCTGGTTCGACGGCACACGGTGGACACCGCAGGCCCTGGACGGCTGGCAGCGCCCGGTGGTGGACCCGTTGCCCACCGTGGACGACGCCGGTTCTGAGACACCCCCGTCCGGCCTCGCCCCACCGGCGACCGGGGCGGTGCCGGTGGTGCCGGGGCCGGCGGCGTCGCCGGAGCCCCGGACCGTGCCGGCGCCGGGTTCGCCGCCGCCGGGGTCGGCGCCGCCGGGGTCGGCGGGGTCGCCCGGGGTGCCGTGGGAGCAGGGGCAGGTCAGGATCTCCCAGATCTGGCGTCTGCTGGTCGTCGCCGGGGCCGCCGTGGGCATGGCGTTCGGGTTCCTGGTGCTGCCGTGGATCGAGCTGGAGTTCGGTGGTCACCGGGTGGCGGTCGGCTACCTCGAGTTCGCGGACTGGGCCCGGACCAACGGTGTCCACGTCGGCGGCTGGCGCATCGCGTACGCCGACGGGCTGGCCGTCCTGCTGGCGGTTGTCGGCCTGGTGGTGGCGACCGCGTCGGCGGTGGCCACGATCCTCTGGGGCCGGACGCCCGGCTGCGCCGTACAGGTGTTGATGGCCGTGCTGTGGGCACTCAGCATCGCCGGGACCCCGCCGGGGCGCATCGTCGACCTGCCGTGGACCGGGCCGCCGTACGCGGTGGTGGGGATCGCACCCATGCTGGTCGTCGCGAGTTACTGCGCTCTGATGTTCTCGATCGGTGACTTCTGGTCGGGGAAGGCGAAGAGTCGGAGGGGTTCGTCCTGATCCCACGCCCGGGTTCCCGGCCGCGGGTGGGTCACCGGCCGCTCAGCCGGACAGCCCCTTGTCGAGCGCGGCGGCGGCGTCGGTCAGGGCCGCGAGGGCGGCGTCGATCCGCCAGGCAGCCCGGTCACGCGGCCCGACCGGGTTGGAGATGGTGCGCAGTTCGGCGAAGGGGAGTCCGGCGGCGGTCGCGGCGACGGCGACGCCGTACCCCTCCATCGCCTCCGCCACCGCGTCCGGATAGCGGCCGAGCAGCGCGGCGGCCGTCGGCGCGGTCCCGGTCACGGTGCCGAGGGTGAGCACGGTACCGGTGACCGCGTGTGGCAGGCCGCTCGTCAGCCGCGCCAGCAGCTCCGGGTCGACCGGCATGGTGGTGGTGCCGAAACCCAGCTCGTCCAGGGTGAGGAAGCCGTCGGGCGACTCGGCGCCCAGATCGGCGGCGACGCTGCGGGTGGCGAGCACGGTACCGCCGACCGGCACCCGGCCGGGAAAGCCGCCGCCGATCCCGGCGCTGATCACCGCCCGGTACGGCTCCCCGGCCGCCTCGGCCAGGGCGATCAGCCGGGCCGTACCGGCGGCGGCCGCGGCCGGACCGACCCCGACCGGCGCCACCGTCACCGCGTCGGTGGTCAGGCCGGCCCGGACCGCCTCGGCCTCGGCCTCGACCGCGGTGGCAAGCAGGATGCGACCGGCCACTACCGACCTCCCCGGGTCTGCCGCCGGGGGTCCTCGTCGCCGGGTCCGGAGCCGGAGGCGGCGGAGGAGGGCCGGTAGATGTGGTAGCCGGGAGGCGCGAGTGTCCCGTCCTCGGTGCCGTGGTCGGTCGGCGGCTCAGCGGACCCTTCCCGCGCCGCCGGGGTGACGGTGGCGACGGGGGTGGCCGGTGCCGCGTCCCGAGGGTTCACGGGCTGGTGGCGGCCTTTCGGACGCCGTCCGGTTCCGGGGCTTCCGGCCGGGTCGGGCCCGTCGGCGCCGGACCGGTGGGCGGATTCGGCGTGTCGTGTCGACCCGGTCGGGTCGGGGTCGGCCCGGCCGTCCTCGCTCCGTCCCGCGGCGTGTGGCCCGTCGTGCGGCTCCCCGCGTGGCCCGTCGTGCGACCCGTCCTCGGCGAGGGCCCGGCCGGAGAGCCGTTCGCCGCGGAGCCGGACGGCGACGACGACGGTCCGGGCCGCCGCGACGACCGCGAGACCGGCCAGCACCCCGATCCCGATCCGGCCGTCGACCGGGATCAGCCCGAGGGCGCCACCGGCCACGAAGGCCAGCATCAGGATCGTCTCGGAGTGGGCGAACGCGGTGGCCCGGAGCCGTTCGGCGACGCGCTCCTGGATGGTGGCGTCGACGGCCAGTTTGGCGATGCCGCTCACGGCGGAGGTGACCAGGCAGAGCAGGGCGACGAACGCCAGGGAGAACCAGACCGTCGCCACCGCTCCCACCCCGGCTGCCAGCACCATGCCGGTGGCCTGCAGCGCGACCGGGCGGTGGATCCGCAGGCGGGTGCCGAGCGCGGTGGCCAGGAAGCCGCCGACGCCCAGCGCGGCTCCGACCACCCCGAGGGCGAGCTCGTCGGTGAGTTCCCGACCGAACAGGGTGGTGTCCAGGTCACCGGCCCTGATGACGAAGGCGAGGAAGAGCAGGAGGAAGCCGTACTGGGCGCGGAGCGTGGCGCCGCCGACCAACGCGGCGACCACCAGCCGCCCGGACGGGCCGCCCCCGCCCAACGCCCGCTCCCGGCTGCCCGGGCGCAGCCGCAACGCCTGGAAGGCCCGGGGTACGGTCTCCGGTGGATCGGAGTCGGCCCGGGGCGGCAGGCGCAGCGCGATCACCATGCCGACCAGGAAGATCACCGAGGCGACCCGGAGCGGCCACTGCGGGCCGAGCCAGAACGCCGCCAGCCCGATCGGGACGACCACGCCGCCGGCGATCGAGCCGTACACGCTGGCCCGGGCACCGACCTGGGAGAGCCCGACTCCGTCCGGCAGCAGCCGGGGCACCGCCGCCGACCGGGCCACCCCGTACGCCCGGGAGAGCGCCAGCACCCCGAAGGCGGCCGGGTAGAGCCCGAAGCCGTGGATGTGGTCCGAGATCAACCAGGCCAGGAAGGCCCGGCCGAGCATGGTCGTGGCCAGGGCGTACCGGCGGCCGTGCCGGAAGTGGTCGAGCAGCGGGCCGACCACCGGCGCGAGCAGAGCGAACGGCACCATCGTGATCAGCAGGTAGAGCGCCACCCTGCTGCGTGCCTCGCCCAGCGGCACGTTGAAGAAGATCGTCCCGGCCAGGCCGATGGCGATCAGGGTGTCCCCGGCGCAGGAGGCGGCGTGCAGGTCGAAGAGGCGGACCATGCCGGCCTCGCCGCCCGCACCCTTCTCGCGGACCCGGGCGACCCGCCGCCCGGTCCAGCGTGCGCCGCCGAAGCCGGCTCGCAGCAGCAGCCGGACGGCGCGGACGACGGTGCCGGCGACACGTCCGAGGAGGAAACCCCCGGACCGGGTGGAGAGCGGCATGAGCACCATCCTCGCCCATTCGGCCGGTGACCGTCGGTTCCGTGCCGAGACATCCGTGCTGAACGGCGCCGGGGAGTGCCGCCGACCCGCCGTCAAGGATAGGCAAGAATAGGTGAGTGACCAGGACCAGCACCTCTCGCGCACCGCGGCTCGACCAGGTGTGCGCCAACGCCGTCGACGTGGCGCGCGGCGGCATCACCGAGGTCGAGCCGGCCGCCGTCGGCGAACACCTGGGCGCCATTGCCGAAGGTGACCGGCTGGTTACGCACCTGTTCGAGTGTCGGCTGGGCGGATACCGTGGCTGGCGGTGGGCGGTGACCGTGACGCGCATTCCGCGTAGCCGGAAGGTCACGATCTGTGAGACGTCCCTGCTGCCCGGTCCGGACGCCCTGCTGGCCCCGAACTGGCTGCCCTGGCAGGACCGGTTGAAGCCGGGTGACCTCGGCGTCGGTGACCTGCTGCCCACCCCACCGGACGACGAGCGGCTCGTCCCCGGCTATCTGCACTCCGACGACCCGGCGGTCGAGGAGACCGCCTGGGAACTCGGTCTCGGCCGGGTCCGCGTGATGTCCCGCAAGGGCCGTACCGACACCGCCCAGCGGTGGTACGACGGCGACCGCGGGCCCTCGGCACCCATCTCCGTCGCCGCACCGCGCGCCGCCCGGTGCGGGACCTGCGGCTTCTACCTTCCGCTGGCCGGCGCGCTGCGGCAGGCCTTCGGGGTGTGCGGCAACCTCTACGCCCCGGACGACGGTCGTGTGGTCAGCGCCGACCACGGGTGCGGGGCCCACTCGGAGGCGTTGGTGGAGACGTCCGAGGGTCCGGTGGACGAGCTGCCCACGGTCTACGACGACGGTGAGGTCGAGGCGATCACGGTGGGGCGGACACCCGACTCCGTCGAGCCGGGTGAGCCGGCCGAGCCGAACGGGCAGGGCTGAGCCGAACGGGCACGGTCCGGGCGGGCCCTCGCACGTCGGCCGTGAGGCCGACGTGGCCGGACGGTCCGCCTCAGCGTCCGGCGCGGCGACGTCGGCGCTCGGCGTCGTGCCGGAGCATCACGGCGAGCCCGACGAAGCCGGAGAGGACACCGGCGAGGCAGATCCAGAGCCAGTCCTCGCGGTCGTGCGCCGCGAGCCAGTCGCCGAAGAAGACCAGCAACACCAGCCCGACGACGGCCCAGACCACGGTGCCGGCGACCGCGAACGGCACCATCGGCGGGTCGAGCGGCTCGACCGGTGGCGCCGCGCCCGACCGGTCCGACGGCGCCGCGTCCCGGCCACCCCCGCGCGTGGGGACGGTCGGTGCGGATCGCGGCTCGTCGGGCACGGAAGACAGGGTACGGCCCACCTGACCTGGAACCGTAACCGGGAAGGTATTTGCCGGTGACCGGTGATCTGGCACCATGCGGTTCGGCATGTGACCCCCCACCTGCGAGGATATGTCTGATGGACGACGCTGCGGCCACTCCCGCCGCCGAAGCCGGCGACACGGCCGCCGGCAGGCCCACCCCGGGCGGCACCACCGCCTCCGCTGCCGCCACGGCTCCCCGTAACGCCTTCGACCGCTTCTTCGAGATCTCCGCCCGCGGCTCGAACCTGGGCCGGGAGGTTCGTGGCGGCCTCGCCACGTTCTTCACGATGGCCTACATCGTGGTGCTGAACCCCCTGATCATCGGCAGTGCCGTGGACGGGGACGGGAAGAGGCTCGCGATCCCGGCGCTCGCCGCCGCCACCGCCCTGGTGGCCGGGGTGATGACGATCCTGATGGGGGTCGTGGGCCGCTTCCCGCTGGCCCTGGCCGCCGGCCTCGGGGTGAACGCGCTGGTGGCGTACGAGATCGCCCCGCAGATGACCTGGGCCGACGCGATGGGCCTGGTGGTGATCGAGGGCGTCATCATCGCGATCCTGGTGCTGACCGGCCTGCGTACCGCCGTGTTCCGGTCGGTCCCGACGCAGCTGAAGACCGCGATCGGGGTGGGGATCGGGCTGTTCCTGACGATCATCGGCCTGGTCGACGCCGGCTTCGTCCGGCGGATCCCCGATGCGGCGAACACCACCGTGCCGGTCGGGCTCGGCATCGGCGGCAAGCTGGTCACCTGGCCGGCGCTGGTCTTCGTCCTGGGTCTGCTGGTGACGCTGGTGCTGGTGGTACGTCGGGTCAAGGGCGCGATCCTGCTCGGCATCCTCATCTCGACCGTGCTGGCGATCATCGTCGAGGCGATCGCCAAGGTCGGCCCCTCGACCGTCGACGGCACGCCGAACCCGTCCGGCTGGTCGCTGAACGTGCCACGGCTGCCGGACACGGTGGTGGACGTCCCGGACCTCTCCCTGCTGGGTCAGTTCAACGTGCTCGGCTCGTGGCAGCGGGCCGGCTGGCTGGTCGTGGTCCTGTTCGTCTTCACCCTGCTGGTCACCGACTTCTTCGACACGATGGGGACGATGGTGGCCGTCGGCCAGGAGGGCGGGCTGCTCGACGAGGAGAAGATGCCGCCGCGTACCCGGGAGATCCTGCTGGTCGACTCGGTCGCCGCGGCCGTCGGCGGTGCGACGAGCACGTCGAGCGCCACGTCGTACATCGAGAGCGCCGCCGGGGTCGCGGAGGGCGCCCGCACCGGTGTGGCCAACCTGGTCACCGGCGGACTCTTCCTGCTGGCCATGTTCCTCACGCCGCTGGTCGTGGTGGTGCCGTTCGAGGCGGCCTCGACCGCGCTGGTGATCGTCGGGTTCCTGATGATGACCGCGGTCCGGAGCATCGACTGGACCGACTACGAGATCGCCATCCCGGCCTTCCTCACCATCGTGTTGATGCCCTTCACCTACTCGATCTCCAACGGGATCGGGGCCGGGGTCATCTCGTACGTGGTGCTCAAGCTCGCCCGGGGCAAGGCCCGCGAGGTGCATCCGCTGCTGTACGGGGTGGCGGTGCTCTTCGCGCTCCACTTCCTGCGCGGCCCGATCGAGTCCGTGGTGTTCTAGCCGTCGGCGCGCCGGCCGGCGCGGCCCGTACCCGGGTGCCGGGTGTGCCCGGCGCCGCGCCGGCCGGCCCCGCCCGAGGGTGCGATCGGCGGGTCGCACCCTCGGGACCGGGAGTAGCGCCCTACGGGACCGGGAGTAAAGTTCGTGGCCAGCCACCCCCGGGTCGGTGATGTCGGTCATACGATCGGTCGTTAGCCAAGCTTATTAGTTAGGCTAACTATCGTGACGGAGTGGACGGTGATGGCGAAGCCCATGCCGGCGACCCAGCTCGCCACGGTGCTGCGTGACGCGATCACCCGACTCAACCGACGGGTACGGCAGACCCGCCCCGTGGGTGACCTCACCGGAACCCAGCTCTCCGCGCTGACCAGCCTCGAACTGGCCGGTGCCCTGACCCCTCGGGAACTGGCCGACGTCGAACGGGTCCAGCCACCGACGATGACCAAGATCGTCGCGAAGTTGGAGGAGCGCGGCCTCGTGCGGCGCACCCCGCACCCGACCGACGGCCGGCAGGTCATCCTCGCCGTGACCGACCCCGGCCGCACGATGCTCGCCCAGTTCGAACGGGCCCGCAACGAGTGGCTGGCCGGCCGGCTGGCCGAGCTGACCCCGGAGGAACGCGACGTGCTGCGGCAGGCCGCCGAGATCCTGCAGAAGGTGGCTCGCGACTGAGGGACACGTCCATCGGGTCCGCTTCGTCCGCCAGGTGACCCGGCGTCATCGCCGGGTACACGGATGACGCGTACGACCCGAGGAGGCGCAACCCCGAGTGCGGGCAAAGCTGAGCACCACCTTCCAGTCCCTGACGGTTCGCAACTACCGGCTCTTCGCCACCGGTCAGCTGATCAAGCTGATCGGCGTCTGGGTCATGTTCACGGCCCAGGACTGGCTCGTTCTCAACCTGTCGGACGACAACGCCACGGCGCTCGGCATCGTGGTGGCGGCGCAGTTCACCCCCGTACTCCTGCTCACCCTTCTCTCCGGTCGCCTCGCCGACCGGTACGACAAGCGCATCCTGCTGATCATCGCGAACAGTGCCTGGAGCTTCCTCTCGCTCACCATGAGCGTCCTGGTCATCACCGGACTGGTGCGGCTCTGGCACCTCTACGTCTTCGCCGCCCTGCTCGGGGTCGCGAACGCGGTCGAGACCCCGGTACGGCAGTCGTTCGTCTCGGAGCTCGTCGGCACGTCCCTGCTGCCGAACGCGCTCGCCCTCTCCGCCGCGACGTTCAACTCCGCCCGGATCGTCGGTCCGGCGGTGGCCGGCGTGGCGATCGCGCTCTTCGACGTCGGGCCGGTCTTCCTGCTCAGCGCGTTCAGCTCGATCGCCCCGGTGGTCTGTGCGCTGCGGATGAACGCCGGCGAACTCCACCGCGACGACCTGCCGCCAGCCTCCGAGCGCGACTCCGCCCGGGTCGTCGACGGGCTCCGGTACGTCGCCCGCCGCTCCGACCTGTTGCTGCCGATGATGTTGATGTCGGTGATGGGGCTGACGCTGTTCAACTTCCAGCTCACCCTTCCCGCGCTGGCCAAGACCACCTTCAGGACCGGGGCCGCCTCGTTCGGTCTCTTCACCACCTCGCTGGCGATCGGTGCGCTGTGTGGGGCGCTCGCCGGCAGCGGCCGGCGCAGCCGGCCGTCGGTCTGGCTGGTGCTCGGGGCCGCGATCGGAACCGGGATCTTCGGTACCCTCGTCGGTCTCGCCCCGGCGTACTGGATGGTGGTGGCGCTGCTGCCGCTGACCGGCTTCTTCATGGTCTTCTTCGCCCAGGCCGCCAACCAGCGGGTGCAACTCGGGGTCGACGGTGCCTTCCGGGGCCGGGTCATGGCGCTGTGGGTGCTCGTCTTCCTCGGCAGCAACCCGGTCGGCGCGCCGATCATCGGCTGGATCGCCGAGCGCTTCGGCGCCGGGGCGAGCATCTGGATCGGAGGGCTCCTCTCGGCGGCCGCCGCGACCGCGGCGCTGGTCTGGCAGCTGCACCGCACCGGCGCCCGGCTGAGGCTGCGGATCCTGCCACTGCCACGGTTCTACGTCGTGAAATCCGCGGACCTGTGAGCGGATCCGGAGCCGGGCCCGGCGGGCGGGCCGGGAGTTGTCGTACCGCTCTGGTTGGCTGACCGGATGCCGACCCACTCGCGATTCCTCGCCCACCTGGCCACCGAGCAGGCACGGCTGCGCCAGCTCGCCGCGTCGACCGATCCGACGGCGCCGGTGCCGAGCTGTCCGGACTGGACGGCCGACGAGCTGACCCGCCACGTCGCCGTGGTCTACCTGCACAAGGTCGAGTGCATGCGCCTGGGGCGGGAGCCAACGGCGTGGCCGCCGTCGCGGGCCGACGGGTCGATCAGCGCAGGCCCGGACCGACTGCTGTGCTGGCTGTGGCGACGATCGGGAGACGACGACGTAACGTGGAGCGGCGACCACAGCGCCGTCGCGCGGCTCCGGCTGGCGCTCGGCGTGGCCACCCAGTGAGCCAGAAGACTCGATGACCGTCAAACGGGCGGCGGGACCCCGGGTACCGCCCCCGGCGTCGGAGGATGTGTTCGCCGTGCATGCCCTCACGCTGCCGCTGGCACTGCTCGTCACCGTCTGTCTGCCGGTCGTGGTGGCCGCGCTGGTCCGCGTCGACGCACTGTTCGACGGCCTCGCGCGGCGAGCCGCGGTACGGCGTACGGCCCGCGGGCGGCGGTGCCGGTCCCACCAGCTCGACCGGGTGTTCCCGTCGGGCGTGTCGCGACCGGAGGTCGACCCCGGCACGCGGCCGGGCGACCCGGGCATCGAGCAGCTCGCCGCCGAGCTGCGGCGGCTGGGTTCGTATCTGTCCCAGCTCTCCGGTGACGCGCGGTCGTGGCGGGAGGCACTGCTGGCGGCGTACGACGACCGGTTGCGGTTGGCCAGCCGACGGCTCGGCGTGGCGGAGTACCTGGCGGACCTGGAGGGCGTCGACCGCGACATCGAACGGGTACGCGTCGAGGGCGAGCTGGAGGCGGCCGGGCTGGTGCTGCGGGATCCGCACCCCGGACCCCGCCGACCGGCGAGCTGAGGCGACCATGCGACTCTTCGTCGCCGTCTATCCGCCGGCGGAGGCGCTGGACGACGTGATGGCGCAGGCCCGCCGGCTCCGGATCGGCGCGGCGGCCGACGCCGGGGTCAACGTACGGCTGGCCGCCCGGGCGAACCTGCACGTCACGGTCGCCTTCCTCGGCGAGGTCGAGGACGGCCGACTGCCCAGGGTCGAGGAGGCCCTCGGCCGGGCGGTGCGATCGTGGCACAGCCCACCGGGCCGGCGGCGCGGGCGCGACTCCGCGACCGGCGGGGCCGACCGGGGAGGTGATCCGGTCCCGCCGGCGCCGCTACGGCTCCGGCTCGCCGGTGGCGGCCGGTTCGGCCGTGGCCGGTTCACCGTCCTGTGGGTCGGACTGCTCGGCGACGTTGCCGGGTTGCGCCGGCTGTCCGACGCCACCCGGCGCGAGCTGCGCCGGGCCCGCCTGCCGTACGATCCCCGGCCGCTGCGGCCGCACCTCACCCTGGCCCGCCCGGGCGACCGGATCGACCGGGAGAGTCTCGACGCGGACCTGCGTACCCTCGACGGCTATCTCGGGCCGTCCTGGTCCGCGACCGAGCTGGTGCTCGTCCGCAGCCACCTCGGCCCCCGACCGACGTACGACCGGCTGGCGTCCTGGCCCCTGACCGACCTCGGCGCCGTGGGCGGGCCGCCGGCCGGCCCGCGGACGGCGGGGGAGCCGACAACCGGGCGGCGGTTCGGTACCGAACCGCTCGTGGGCGATGGGACGGGGGAGCTGGTGGACCTGGCGGAGGTGGCGCTGCGACCGGTCGAGGAGGCCGATCTCGACGGACTGTTCGCGCAGCAGCGGGATCCCGAGGCGGTCCGGATGGCGGCGTTCACGGTCGCCGATCCCGACGACCGGGCCGCCTTCGACGCGCGGATGCGCCGGCTGCGGTCCTCACCCGAGGTGACGCTGCGGGCGGTGACGCTGGCCGGGCGGCTCGTCGGCAGTGTCGGCAGTTTCGTCGTGGCGGGTGACACCGAGATCACCTACTGGCTGGACCGCGCGGTCTGGGGCCGTGGTGTCGCCACCCGGGCCCTCCGGCTCTTCCTTCCGACGGTTCCGGTCCGGCCGCTGTACGCCCGGGTGGCGAGCGACAACACCGGCTCGCTGCGGGTGCTGCACAAGGTGGGCTTCGTCGTCGTCGGCACACGGCGCTCCTACGCCGCCGGGCGGGGCGCGGTCATCGAGGAGACCCTGCTCCGTCTCGGCTAGTACGACGGGGACGGCGTGCCGTCGGAGTGAGACCGGCCGGACGGGGCGTCCGCCGGGCCGGTGGCCGCCGCCAGGCACCGCGACACCTGCTCCTCGGTGCCCGGTTCGACGACGACGAACTGGCCCATCATGCCCGAGTC
>CALGAM010000186.1 GCA_937951935.1 uncultured Micromonospora sp.
GCCGCCACGCGGCGCGCCGTCGCCATAGTCGCCGCCGCGGGGCGCACCGTCGCCGTAGCGGCCACCGCCGTAGACCCCGCCGGGCTGCGCGGACCCGTGGGCCCCGCCGCCACCCTGCCCGCTGCCGTAGGTGCCGCCGCCGTAGACGTTGCCGGTGCGGAGGTCCTCCTCGGCGGCGCCGACGATGGTGTGCCGGGTGGTCACCTGGACGGTCTCGGTGTGCTGGACGACACCGGGGCCGAGCAGGGGCAGGCTGCCGGTCGCCCCGTGCTGGGCCGCACCGGCCGGCGGCCACTGCGCACCGCCCGGGTACACCCCGGGCCCACCGCCGGGGTACGCCCCGGGGCGACCACCGGGGCGCCCGTACACGCCGGGCGCGGCCCCGTGGTCGGCACCGGGTGGCGGATCGGCCCGCTCGAACCGCCCCCGGCCCGGGCCGGCGCGGCGGTCGTCGGGGTGGTCGTCCTCGTCGTACCTGGAACCCGGGTCCTCGTCGTACCCGGGCCTCGGGCCGTCGGGGTGCGGCCGGCCGCGGGAGGAGCCGTACTCCGTGCCGCGCCCGGATCCGTACTCCGTACCCCGGGACGGGCCGCCCCGGCGCTGTCCCGTCGCCGCGGGCGGGGCGTCCGCCCCGGCGGGCGGCTCCTCCCGGCCACGTCTGGCACCGGCCGCCGCGGGTGCGTCGCCGTGACCGGGACCGGCGCCGCCCGGCTGCCGCCCGGCCCGGACCGCCTCCAGCTGGCCGCGCAGCGCCTCGACGGCACCCTGCACCTCGTCCAGTCGCGCGCCGAGCGCCTTGTGGGTGTCGCGGCTGGCGGTGGCGATCTCGCTGCGGAGTTCACCGCGGAGGTCGTCGAGCTCCTCCAGCAGGGTCTCCTCCATCTCCAGCCGGACACTGTCGGCGTCACCACGCAGGGTGATCGACAGCCCGATCAGGACGATCGCGATGACGGCGAGGACGGCGGCGATCCGCAACAGTCCGTTGCCGTCCCCGACCAGAAGCAGCAGGGCCGCCAGCGGTGCGAGTCCGACACCCGACCAGAAGAGCACGGTCGGCAGAAACTTACGGCGTGACTCGTCGGAGGGCTCGCGGGCCGACATGGCAGTGGAGCCTACCGAGAGTTGCCGCCGGGCGGGAGGCCGACGTGGCGGCGGGCGCCCGTCACCGTCGCCGCGCCGCCTCGGCCCGGCACGCGGCGGGCCCTCGGGCCGTCCGGCACGGCCAGCCACCACGCGGCCGGACGGTGGGCTCAGGGCCGCCGCAGGTAGTCGATGAAGGCGGCCCGCAACAGCGGCGCGGTCTCCTCGTAGCCGTGCCCGGTGAGCTCCCGCCAGAGCGCGACCGCCTCGTCCACGGTCGGGCCGACGGTGTTCGGTGCGCCGTCCAGGATCGCCGCCTCGTCGGCGTTGGGCAGGTGCCGCAACACCGACCAGAAGAACCTCAGGTCGCGGCGTTCACGAGCCAGGGCGAAGGCCCGCTCCCGCAGCTCCTCCGTGGAGAGCGCGTCCAGCTCGGCGAAGCTCGGCGGGGTCCGGCGCCCGGCGCCTGACTCGGTCATACCGCCGAGCCTAACCACCGTCTCCGCCGGCCGTACCGCTCAGCGCTCGGGGACGCCCCAACGGGGACCACCGAAACGGTCGTGGCTGTCGCGCCGGTGTCTCGGCGGCGAGCTGCCCCACGGCTCCGGCACCGGGTCGCCGCGGGTGCCGCCCCACCCGGAGCCGCTCACCCCCACCGACTCGGGCTGCCACTCCGACTCGGCCTCGCCCCCGGGCGGGCCGGGACGCCCGTACGTCTCGACGAGCCGGGTCACCACCAACCCGACCGCCACCACGACGGCGGCCACAGCGGCCGGGGCGATGTCGAGGTCCCGCTCGTCGGCGTACGAGACGAAGAGCGTGAGGGCGACGGCGGAGAGGAGCACGCCGGCGATCCCACCCCGGCGGCCGAAGGCGCTGACGCCGCCGAGCAGCGCGGCGCCGATCGCCAGCCCGGTCCACTCGAACCCGGTCGTCGGCGTGACCCGTCCGCTGCCGCCGGCGGCGAGCAGCACCCCGGCCAACACCGCGAGGATCATCGACAGCACCGTGCCGAGTACGACGATCATCCCGGCGGCCCCGCCGCGCCGTAGCGCCGGATCGGCGACCGGCCGGAACCGGCCGACCAGCCGTCGTACGGTCTTGACGCTACCGAGGAGACCGGCGATGACGGAGAGCGCCGCGAATCCGCCGAACAGGTAGAGGGCGTGCCGCCGCGGGTCGTACTCGCCCTGGACGTCGACCGGGCCGGTCCGCTGCTGGATGAAGACCACCACCGCCAGCGCGGCGGCGAGACTGGCCGCCCACCCGGGTACGTGGAAGCCCGCCACCAGCAGGGCGACCACCAGACCCCCGACCAGTGCGATCAGCACCGCCGGGACCAGGACCGCGACCACGCCGTGATCGGAGTTCTCGGCGAAGTGCAGCGCGGCGGCGACCGCGACCGGGCCGAGGGCGAGGTTGGGGGCGCTGATCCGGAGGGTCAGGGCGGCGGCGAAGGTGAGCAGCCCGAGCGCGGTGCCGAAGACCAGCAGGCCGGACAGTCGATCACCCCGCAGCAACTCCGGGTGGTCACGGTTGCAGACGTAGAGGAGCGCTCCCACCACGACCAGCAGGACCATCTCCCACAGCACGTGGACGGCCATCCGGTCCCGACCGGGTTCGCCGTGCTCCGGGTCGTCGAAGACGTTCTCCAGGCCGGCGGGCGAGACACCCCGGCGCCGCGCCGGCTCGGCCGGCTCCGGGTCGGCCGGTACGCCGGACTCGTCGTCGGCGAACCGGCCCCGGTCGCGGGTGAAGCCGGTACGTGCCTCGTCCTCGTCCCGGTAGCCGGCGTCGCCGCCGTACCAGGACTCCTCCCGGGCTCCGACCGCGTCCCCGCCACCGACGTCCCACCGACCGTCCCACCGCCGATAGGTCGAATCGTCGTAAGCCATGTCGCCCGCGCCTCCTGGTCCCATCCGCCCCGTGTGGGCCCGGACCCGGGACGGCTGGGCGGTGCGGAGCGGTCGCACGTCGGGCCGACCCGGCGAACCGGTCCCCATCGCGTCGAACCGATGGATGGCCCGGTCGGCACCGTACTCGGCTCGGTCGCTCGACGTAACCCCCCGCTTGCCGGGAAACGCCGGCCGACAGGGTCGTCCCCCCGGCCCGAGGTGCGGGGCGGCGCGCTGTCAGCGCTGCTCACGCCGTTCCCGGTCCACCTCCTCGGCGTTCCGGTCGGGACGCTTCGGAACCCGGCAGGATCGTTCGAGCCAGAGCGCCGCCCCGACCAGGGCCAGCGACGCCGCGAGACCGGCGCTGGCGGCCGGGATGTCGTTCGAGGCGGCCCGGGTCCGTTCGACGAGCAGCCAGGCGTCGAGCCCGGCGTAGAACCCGGCGAAGATCGACCCGGCCAGCGCCGAGGCCTTCGCCAGCACGACGAACCGGGCCACGGCGAGCGGGTCGACGGGGTCACGACCCGGCTTGCGGGCGATCCGTGCCCGGGTGTTGACCGCGGCGTACGCCTCCAGCGCGGCGAGCCCGAGCAGGGTCGCGGTCGGCAGCCAGGGCAGCGGCGGGATCCTGCTGTAGAAGCTGGAGATCAACAGCCACGCCAGTGCCGCGGCGGCCAGGCCGGCCACCACAAGGGTGGCGGGGCGGGTGGGACCCATCCGGTTCCGGTCGGGCGCCGGCCCGGGCGGCGTGGCTCGCCGGTCGGTCACCGCCCACCTCCACGCTGCTGCGACCGGCTGCTCGTGCCGGCTTCGTCCCCGGTGTCTCGCTCGCCCTCCGACTCTAGCCGCAGATCCGGTCGGGGACGCAGGTCCAGGGCGTCGCCGGCGAGTGGCTCGGCGGAGAGCAGGTCGGTGAGCCAGCCGTGACCGGGCAGCCGCCCGTACGGCTGGATGTCGATCCACGGCCGGAGCACGAACGCCCGCTGGTGCGCCCGGGGGTGTGGCAGGACCAGCTCGGGATCGTCGCTGTACACCGGCTCGCCCTCGTCGGTCCAGACCGCGATGACGTCGACGTCCAGGGTCCGCGGACCGAACCGCCGCCGCGGGTCGCGGACCCGACCGGCGGCCTCCTCCGCGGCCCGGGCCCGGGCCAGCCAGTCGTACGGCCCCAGGTCGGGTGCGCCGACCAGCAGCGCCGCGTTGAGGTACGCCGGCTGGTCCGGATCCCCCCACGGTGGGGTCTCGTACACCCCGGACGCCGTCAGGAGTACGTCGCGCAGCTGGTCGACGGCGGTGCGCAGGTGGCCGAGCCGGTCCCCGAGGTTGCTGCCGATCGAGAGCAGGGCGCGGCTCATGTCGGCCGCCGCCGGGTGATGGTGACCGCCACGTCGGTGAACTCGTGCGCGATCGGCGCCTGTGGCTTGTGTACGGTCACCGTCGCGACCCGTACCCGGGTGTCGGCGAGGCAGGCCGCCGCGAGGCGCTCGGCGAGCGTCTCGATCAGGTTCACCGGCTCGCCGGTCACGATCTCGACCAGCCGGTCGGCGAGTTCGCCGTAGTGGACGGTGTCGGCGACGTCGTCGGAGCGGCCGGCGGGGGCGAGGTCCAGTTCCAGCTCGACGTCGACGACGAAGTCCTGGCCCCGGGTCCGCTCGACCTCGTAGACGCCGTGCCGGCCGCGGGCCCGCAGCCCGGTCAGGACGATCCGGTCGGTCACCGCCGGCCTCCCGTCCCGCCGGCCGGTGCCGGCGACCCCGGCGCGGGCGCCGCGTGGCCCGGCACGGGGGTCGCGTGGCCCGGCACGCTGACCACCCGGGGCCGGCCGGTGGCCTGCCAGACGGCCAGCGCGTCCACCGTCTCACGGACGTCGTGCACCCGTACCCCCCAGGCGCCTGCCGCGACCGCGAGCACGCTGGTGGCGACGGTGGCCGCGGTCCGTTCCCCGGTGGGCCGGGGCGTCCCGTCCGGGTCGGCCAGCAGGGCGCCCAGGTACGACTTGCGGCTGGCCCCGAACAGCAGCGGGTAGCCGAGGGAGAGCAGCTCGTGGAGGCGGGCGCTGATCTGCCAGTTGTGGGCGGCCGTCTTGGCGAAGCCGAGCCCGGGATCGATCACGATCCGGTCGGCGGCCACCCCGGCGGCCAACGCGTCGGCGATCCGCTGCGCCAGCTCGGCCCGCACGTCGGCGACCACGTCGGTGTAGCGGGCCAGCTCCTGCATCCGCTTCGCGTGCCCCCGCCAGTGCATGAGAACCCAGGGACAGCCCGCGTCGGCGACCACCTTCGCCATGTCCGGGTCGGCGAGTCCGCCGGAGACGTCGTTGACGACGGTGGCGCCGGCCTCCAGCGCGGCCGCGGCGACACTGGCCCGGTACGTGTCGATGCTCATGGGCACGCCCCGGGCGGCGAGCTCCCGGATGACCGGCAGTACCCGCCGGGCCTCGGTCTCCGCGTCGACCCGTTCGGCGCCCGGCCGGGTCGACTCACCGCCGACGTCCACCAGGTGGGCGCCGTCCTGGTGCATCCGTACGCCGTGCCGGACCGCGGCGTCGAGGTCGGCGTAGCGCCCGCCGTCGGAGAAGGAGTCGGGGGTGACGTTGAGGACGCCCATCACCACCGGCCCGGGGGTGCGGAGCAGATCGGCGATGGCGGTGGGTCCGGCACCGGGCGCCGCCCGGCCCTGCGCTGACTCGGTCACGGCTCGACGTTACCGACCGTGGTCCGCGCCCGGTCCGGCCCCACCCCCAGGCACGCTCGGCAAAACGGATGGTCGGGCCGGATTGGTGGCACTCGGTGCCGCTTGTTCTGAACACACCCGGGCCGTACGCTCGCATCAGCCAGACACCGAAGCCTAAGAGACGGACCAAAACAGGACAAAGGCGCCCAGAAACCATCACCGTACGCGGTGATTGCGGAACGCAGGGTCGATCAAACCCCACGATCGGCCCGGTTGACCGGGCGACGACAGACGTGCGGAGGCGACCGTCTCCGCACCGGGGAGGAATCTGATGTTCGCCATGGAGCTGCTGGAGACGGCGATGCCGACTGCCACGGCACTCCACTCCATCATGACCGTGGCCGGGGAGCAGCAGGGGCCCTCCGGCATCAACACCGATGGCGTCGTCAACTTCTTCGCCACCAACATCGCACCGATCCTGCTCGCCGTCCTCGGGGTGGTCTTCATCGGGCGCGCCAGCCGGGGTGAGATCTCGAAGGTGCTGACCAGTTCAGCCATCGCGATCCTCGGCCTCGCCTTCATCGCCGGCGCGGCGACCCTCTTCTTCGTCGGCGACTACCTGATCAACCTGATCTTCGAATAGCGACGCGGAACACAGATGCGGCTGCGCACCGACGACGACATCTACCGGGCCCGCCTGGTCTACCTCGGGCCCCCCGGTTACACCCTGCCGATCCACCTGCCCTACGCGCAGTACGGGTTGTTCATGGTGCTGGTGCCGCTCTACATGTTCATCCACTGGCTCTTCACGTTCGAGGTCGAGCTGATCCCCGCCTGGGAGATCGCGCTCGCGATCGTCACCACCTCGTTCGTCTTCCGGCACGTCGACCCCGACCGGCCCGCCCGGATGGTCATCCGCACCGCGTTGACCGACTGGCGGCGTACCCGTGAGCCGGCACGAGAGCAGCGCGACCCCCGGTTGGTCGCGTCCCGCATCAGGATCCGGGAGCAGGTGACATGAACGGAATGAGTCGACTCATTCTCCCTGCTCATGACGACGATGGACGGAGCGAGAAGACGTCATGAGCGAGCGGAGCGAGATGGTGACCCACCGCGGCGAGGCACAGGTATGACGCGTCCCTCACCGCCGGGTTCGTCGTACCCGGCCGGCCGACGGGCCGACAGCTACGGTCACGGTACGCGGTCCTCCGATTACACCATATCGGACAATCTGGACGAGACCGAGTACGACCCGGCGCTGCTCAGCAACACCGGGCACGGCCGCGTCGCCGTCTTCCAGGCTCCCCAGCCACCGACACGCAACCGCCCCCGCCCGACGCCCCAACCCACCCGGCCCCAGCCGGCTCCGGTCGAGCACCCGGACATCGACTCACCCTTCCTCGACCTCTTCGGCACCGGCCCGATCCCGCCCCCGCCCCCGGTCCCGGCCACGATCGCGCCGCCGCCCACCGTCGCCGCGCCACGGGTGGCGGGACGACCGGCCGTCCCACCGCCGCCGGTGGCCGGACAGCCAGCCGCGGCGCCGCCGGCGGCCGGGCCACCGCCCGTGGCGTCACCGGCGGCCGGAGCGCCACCGGCCGTCCCCGCGCCCGCCCGGGCACCGCGTACCCCACCGGCCCCGCGTCGGCCCTCCGGGCAGGATCCGGAGGCGGGACGACCCGTCGCGGGCGTCACTCCCGCGGGTTCCCAACCCGCGGGAACCGTCCGGCCGACGTCCGCTCCGCACCAGCGCCAGCCCGAGCACTCCGGGCCGCCGGCGGCCCAGCCCGTCGGCGACGCCGAGACACCGGCGCGATCGTCCCGGACCGCACCGACGGACGACCCGGAGCCGGTGACGCCGCAACCGGGTAAGGCGAAGAAGACCGGCCGGAAGGAGAAGTCGAAACCGACCCGGCCCAAGCCGGCACCGGTCACCAAGCCGCAGCGCATCCGCGCCCCGAAGATCCGGTTCGGCGACCGGGACCCCGCCGCCGAGCTGGCGATCAGCGAGATCGCCGGCCATCTCACCTTCACCCCGAACACCGTCACGGCCTGGTACTGGCTGCCGGAGGTCCGCTGGGCCTTCCGCCCGGACGCCGAGCGTGAGGCGCTGCTGCGGGCCATCTCCGAGCAGTACGCCGGCCTCGCCGGCTTCCGCCTCCACCTACGCCGGACCACCCGGCCGTTCCCGGCCGACGAGTGGGCCCGGACCATCGACGCGCACACCCCGGCGCCACTGCCCGACGTGCCCGGTGCCCCGAGCTGGTCGGACCACCTGGTCGCGGCGCAGCGCCACCTGCACTCGGTCAACTACGCCGAGGGGCAGACCTACCTGGGGGTCACCTTCGCCCGCCGGTCGCTCGGGAACAACCTGCTCGAACGGATCCTGCGGGCCTTCGGGCGGGGCGTCGCCGACGGGGAACGCCGCAGGCTCGGCCGGACCGTGGAGCAGTTCGACGAGGTGCTCGGCGCGTTCGGCATGCGGGGCCGGCAGGTCACCGCCGACGAGCTGGAGTGGCTGCTCTACCGCTCGGTCGCGCTGTGCATGGCGCCGCCCGGCGCCCTCTCCCCGGTCACCCACGGCCGGTGGGAGCGCGGCGACCTGCTCGCCCTGACCGAGGCGATCGAGCGCTACCGCACGCCGTACGGCTCCACGGTCAAGCTGGTCAACCGGATGACCGGCGAGGAGCGGCACGTCGCCGTCCTCACCGTCGGGCGGATGGAGCCGCTGGAGATCCCCGAACGCCACGAGCCCTGGCTGCACTTCCACGAGCGGCTGCCCTGGCCGATGGAGATCTCCAGCCGCGTCGACATCCTGGGGCCCAACGACTCGTTCCGGAACCTGGAGCACCGGCTCCGGATGATCCGGTCCCAGCAGCTCGACTACGCCGAGCACGGCATCGACGCCCCGCCGGAGCTGGAGCGGCTCGCCAAGCGGGCGTTGATCATCGGCGACGAGATGACCACCGGCCTGCCGGTCGACTCCGCCCGCGCCCACGGCTGGCACCGGATCGCGGTCGGCGGCCGGACCCGGGAGGAGTGCCTGGAGCGGGCCCGGCGTCTCATCCAGCTCTACTCGCGGGAGCTGCGGATCTCGCTGCAGCACCCCAAGCACCAGGACTGGCTGGCCCGGGAGTTCATCCCCGGCGAGCCGGTCGCCAACACCGGCTACCTGCGCCGGATGCCGGTCAACCTGTTCGCCGCCGCGCTGCCGCAGGCCGCCTCCACCGTCGGCGACCGGCGCGGCGACCTGATCGGCCGGACCGCCGGCACCTGCCGCCG
>CALGAM010000187.1 GCA_937951935.1 uncultured Micromonospora sp.
TCGGGGTTGAGTTTCTTGACGGCGGTCAGCAGCGCGACGTTGGTGATGTGCTCGACCACGGCCGCCTCGGGGCTTCCCTCCGGCCCGCGATCCTCGCGATCGGCGTCCAGCACGTCGCCCGTGGTGACCTCCAGACGGTAGCGGCCGGACTTGAAGTGGTCCGCCACGAGGTTGCGGGCGATCGTCACCAGCCACGCGCCGAGATCCCGCCCCTGCCAGGTGAAGCTGCCGATCCGCTTCAGCGCGCGGAGGAAGGTGTCGGAGGTGAGATCCTCGGCGAGCTGCCGGTTGCCGACCCGGAAGTACACGAACCGGAAGACCGTGTCGACGTACCGGTCGTAGATCTGGCCGAACGCCTCCGGTTCGCCGGCCTGCGCGCGTTCCACCAGGGCCCAGACCTCCCGCGCCGGGTCGGACGGACTCGGCCGGTCGGGATGACCCGTCGTGCTGCCGGGGCCGCCGGACGTGTCGCCGAACCGGGTCGGCGTCGTGGTGTCGCCGAACCGGGTCGACGCCGCGGTGTCGGCGACCACGGGCAGGACCGCCGTCTCGCTGTTCGGGTTGTCCGGGGTGGGGAGGGCCTCGTCCGGACGGGGACGCCCGTCGTCCGGGTCGCGGTCGTCACCGCCGGGTGATTGCCCCACGCCGGGTTGGCTCGGCATCGGAGGGCGGGTCGGGCTGACCACCCGTCCCCCCGCATGCCGACCGTTGCCGCCCGGGCCCCCGTGCCGGGTCGGCGTGTCGTTCGGTTGGTGCGGTCGGCTTCTGATCCGCTTCGGTCCCCCGTCACCCCGCACGGCGAGACTCAGCATGTCGTCCATGGACACGCGGAGCCGCGTCAGACCTTCGGCGAGGGCGCGCCCGACCGTCCACCTCTGACCGACAGGCTCCTCGCTGACGAATCCGTAGGTGCTCACTGGACCTCCCCGGCCGCCCGCGGGCACGGGACCGGTCGCCCGGGCCCGGCCGCGGTGGTGGCCGTACGTGCGCCACGGATGGCGCGATCCGGCACGGCAGATCCGGGGTGCGCCGTACCACGGCACACGCCCCACAGCTGCTGGTGCTGTGCTCTCACAGGCACGGCGGCCTCCTCGGGCTGAGGGGTGTCGACTCACGGCAAAAGGGGTGAGCCGACCCGAGTGATGATAGGGCCAACGTCACCCATGTGTGGCAAGTCCGTTACACAGGGCCAAAGTATTTCCGAAAGCCACCCGTTCGGGCCGCACCAGTTGTGCGTTGTCGGATGCCGGACAGCAGGGCCAGGGCTGCTCTGAGCAGGGAAAACATCAAGAAACGCCAACCGGCGGCACGCGCTTGGCGTGCCGCTGCGGTATGTGCTAACAGGAGTCGTCTCGGGTGCCCGTAAAGCGCGGGCCGGACGGACGAAATCGCGAATCTGATTACGGTCTTGTGGACCGTACCGCGTTCCGACGCCAATGTCGAGCAACTTCCCGGCGTCGCGCGGCAATTGCCGAATCCCACTCGGATGTCCTGATCGGACCGACGGGCATCGTCGGATCATCGGCGGCGCCCTCTCGTGGCGAATCCGAAATCACATTCGCATTTCTTGGTCAACCGGCGGCGTCGGTCGCCGGAGCCGGAGACGGCGCGACGCGGTGTCGCCTGTGGACGCGGCCTCCCCGTCCCGTCGCCCGGCGCGGCACCGACCGGCCCGCGCCCCCGGGGGCCTCGCGGCGCACTCGCGAGTCCACTCCACATTGGAGTGACGGACCGTCCCGGATCGGAAGGATCGGTATGAAACCGACGAAGAGTGGCGTTCCGGGGTCGGCGACGCAACCGGGCGCGCCGGCACCGGCGGGGACCCCCGACCGTTGCCTCTGATCCGATACCGGCCGCCCGCCGTCGGGCGGGATAGAGTTCGTCGCGTCCCGGCCCGCGACCGGGCGGGGACGACGGGCCGACATCTCGGGAGGTAGCGGACAGTGGGGACGGACGAGCCGCGACTGACCCTGATCACCCGGCCCGGCTGTCACCTGTGCGAGGTCGCCCGGGAGGCGATGGAGCGAGTGGTGGCGGTCACCGGTGACCGGTGGGTCGAGGTCGACGTCACCGGCGACCTGGAACTGGAGCGCGACTACGGCGACCGGGTGCCGGTGGTCCTGCTCGACGGACGGGAGCACGGCTACTGGCGGGTCGAGGAGGAGCGGTTGATCCGGGACCTCACCGCGTCCCGCGACTGACGGCCCGGCCGCGCCGGCGCCCGGCGCCGCATGACCGGGTCGGGCGATCCCCGGCTGCCCTCCTTGCGGCGTATCGTGCTCGAATGCCCCGCGGACGCAACCACCTGGTCTGGGACTGGAACGGCACACTCCTCGACGACCTGCACCTGGTCGTCTCCGCGACGAACACCGTACTGGCCACCGTCGGCGGACCGACCGTGACGGTCGACGAGCACCGGACGCGGTACCGTCGCCCGATCACGGACTACTACGCCGCGCTTCTCGGGCGGGCGCTGGACGACCAGGAGTACGCCCAGCTCGACAAGCTCTTCCACGAGACGTACCGGGTCGGGCTGGCGGAGTGTGCGTTGGCGGCGGACGCCCTCGCCGCGCTGCGGGCCTGGCCCGGAACCCAGTCCCTGCTGTCGATGTGGTTCCACGACGAGCTTGTTCCGGCCGTGGAACGGTACGGGCTGACCACACACTTCCAGCGGATCGACGGGCTGCGTGCCGACGTCGGCGGGGACCGGAAGGCCCGGTACCTGGCCCGGCACCTGGCGGCCGCCGGCATCCACGGGCGGTCGGCGGTGCTCATCGGCGACTCGCTCGACGACGCCGAGGCGGCCGAGTACGTCGGCGCCCGCTGCGTGCTCTACACCGGTGGCATCACCGACCCGGAGCGGCTTCGTGCCTCCGGCGCCCCGGTGGCGGACTCACTGAGCGAGGCGGTCGCGCTGGCGGCCGAGCTGGACTGAGGGGTGGGCCGGCGGGCGCCCGCCGGCCGCCGCAGGCCCACCGGAATGGCCGGGTGATCGCCGTGGCGCACCGGCCCGGCAAGGGCTCCTCGCGCTTCCGCGCTCCGCGGTGGGACCCTCGGCGCTCCACGACGGGAACCCGGGTGGCGGCGTGGGTCGGGGGGCGGGTGCCGGGCGGCGTCCGGCAGGGGCCCGACGGCCCCGGGTACACGGAGAGTGACGCCGACACGGGCGGCGACCGGGTCCGCCGTCCGGTCGGATGTCGGGGCGAGTTGGGCAGACAAGTCGGACTTGGGCAATAATCGCCGGACGGCTCGACGAGGGTTGCGGACCTGATCATGCTTGTGGAGGCCCGGGTGAGGCGGTGTCGCGGTCAGTCAAGATCGCGATTTGTGCGTGTCTTCACAAGCGCCTACTCTGTTACTCCGACGAGCCCTGCTAGCACAACCGGTCACAGCGGTCGGCGGCGGGTGCCCCGGTACGACCGACCGCTACGGTCGGTCGAGGATCGCATGGCACGGAGTCGTATGAGTCAGCACCGTCCTGCAGACACGCCCGGCCGGGCCGACGCCGTGCCGGCGCTTCCGGATCTCCCCGAGGCGACGGTCGCTCGGCTCCCCGAATACCTCCGTGCTCTGCACATCCTGGCCGAAAACGGTAACGACACCGTTTCCAGCGAGGAACTGGCCGCCGCGGCCGGGGTCAACTCCGCCAAGCTCCGCAAGGACCTCTCCCAGCTCGGCTCCTACGGCACCCGGGGCGTCGGCTACGACGTCGCCCTGCTGATCGACCAGATCGAGTTCGTACTCGGGCTGACCCAGCGCCGAGCGGTCGCGCTGGTCGGGGTGGGTAATCTCGGTCACGCCCTGGCCGGGTACGCGGGCTTCGCCAGCCGTGGCTTCCGGATCGCCGCGCTCTTCGACGCGGACCCGGCCCGCATCGGCGAGGAGATCAACGGACTCGTGGTCCGGCACATCGACGATCTGCCCCAGGTGGTCGCCGAGGAGGGTATCGCGATCGGGGTGATCACCACCCCCGCGTCCGCCGCGCAGAGCGTCGCCGACCGGCTCGTCGCCGCCGGGGTGACCAGCATCCTGAACTTCGCACCCTGTGTGCTGTCGGTGCCCGACGGCGTCGACGTGCGCAAGGTCGACCTCGCCATCGAGTTGCAGATCCTCTCCTTCCACGAGCACCGCAAGGCGGCACTGACCGGGCTGCCGGCCACGGCGGAGCCGTCCGCGCCGGCCTCGGGAACGGCGCCGGCCCCCGGGTTGACCGCGCTGCCCGGCGGGCTCGCGGCGACCGGGACCACCGAGGCCACACCCACCGCCCGCTCCACAGCGAACCCGACGGCAACGCCCACCGGGCCGCGGCGGGCCACGAACGCGGAGGCGATCGGATCATGAACCTGCTCGTCGTCGGTGCCTCGTACCGCACCGCACCGGTCGCGATCCTGGAGCGGCTGGCCGTCTCCGGCGGGGATCTGCCGGAGATCCTCAGACGCCTGCTCCTCCAGCCGTATGTCGGTGAGGCGGTCGTCGTCTCGACCTGCAACCGGGTCGAGGTCTACGCCGCCGTGTCCGGTTTCCACGGCGGGCTGGGTGACATCTGCGCGGTGCTCGCCGAGCACGCCGGCTCCACCCCGGCCGAACTCGCCAACCATTTGTACGTCCACTACGACGGCGCCGCCGTCGAGCACGCCTTCCGGGTGGCCGTCGGACTCGACTCGATGGTGGTCGGCGAGAGCCAGATCCTCGGCCAACTCCGTGACGCCTACCACGTGGCGCGCCAGGCCGACGCACCCGGACGCCTGCTGCACGAACTGATGCAGCAGGCCCTGCGGGTGGGGAAGCGGGCACACGCCGAGACCGGGATCGACCGGGCCGGCCAGAGTGTGGTCACCGCCGCGCTCGACCTGGCCGCGGAGCACCTGGCGGACGGGATCAAGGGACGGCCGACACTGGTGGTCGGTGCGGGATCGATGGGCGCGCTGGCGGTCGCCACCCTCGCCCGCCGCGGTGCCGGCCCGGTGGCCGTCAGCAACCGGGGGGCCGACCGGGCCCGCCGGCTCGCCGAGGCGTACGGCGCCACGGCCGTGCCGATCGGCGAACTCGCCACCGCACTCTCCACAGTGGACATAGTAGTCGCCGCCACCGCCTCGACCGAACCGGTCCTCACCCGGGAGACGGTCGCCCGGGCCCTGGCCGAACGCGCCGCTCACCGCAGCGGCCCGCTGGTCCTGCTCGACCTCGCGGTGCCCCGGGACGTCGAGCCGGAGGTCGCCGAGCTACCCGGCGCCGTGGTGATCGACATCGACGGCCTGGCCGCGGCCCGGCCGATCGGGCCGGCCGCCGCCGACACCGCCGCCGTCACCCAGATCGTCACCTCCGAGGTGGAGAACTTCCTCACCTGGCTGCGCGGCGCGGACGTGGCGCCGACCGTCGCCGCCCTGCGGGCCCGTGCCGAGGAGGTGGTCACCGCCGAGCTGCGCCGGCTCGCCCAGCGCCGGCCCGAGCTGACCGACGAACAGCGGGCCGAGGTGAGCCACACCGTGCACCGGGTCGTGCAGCGACTGCTGCACCCGCCGACGGTACGGGTACGTCAGCTCGCCGCCGAACCCGGTGGCGACCAGTACGCCGCGATGCTGCGGGAACTCTTCGACCTGGAGGTACCGGTGACCTCGCGGGCGGACACCGCCTCCGCCCTGACCGCGGCCGAGCTGGCCGGGGCTCCGGGCCGCCCGGTCCCCGGGGCGGTGGAGGCCACCCCCGCGGTGGGCACCGCCCGTCCGGCCGCCCGGCCCGCCGTGCCCCGACAGAACCGCGGAGGGGAGCGATGAGCGGGAGGGCGTTGCGACTCGGCACCCGCGGCAGCGCCCTGGCGCTCGCCCAGTCCCGGAGGGTCGCCGACGCGTTGACCGCCGCCACCGGTCGCCCGGTCGAGCTGGTCGAGGTGGTGACGGCTGGCGACCGGTCCAGTGCGCCCGTGCACCGCCTGGGCGTCGGGGTCTTCGTCTCGGCGTTGCGGGACGCGCTGGTCGCGAGGGAGATCGACTTCGCGGTCCACTCGTACAAGGACCTCCCCACCGCCGGCCAGGACGGGTTGCACGTCGCCGCCGTACCGCCCCGGGAGGACCCACGGGACGCCCTGGTCACCCGGGACGGCCGTACCCTCGCCGAACTGCCGCCCGGGGCCACCGTCGGCACCGGGGCGCTACGCCGGATCGCGCAGCTGCACGCGCTCGGCCAGCACCTGACGGTGGTGCCGATCCGGGGCAACGTCGACACCCGGCTGGCGCGGGTGCGCGGACCCGAGGCGGACCTCGACGCCGTGGTGCTGGCCCGGGCCGGGCTGGTTCGGCTCGGCCGCGCCGAGGAGATCACCGAGACGCTCGACCCGATGCTGATGCTGCCCGCGCCCGCCCAGGGCGCGCTGGCGGTGGAGTGCCGGGTCGACGACACGGAGTTGGTCGAGCTGCTGTCCGTACTCGACCATCCCCCGACCCGAGCCGCGGTCACCGCGGAGCGGGCGATGCTCGCCACCCTGGAGGCCGGGTGCAGCGCCCCGGTCGCCGCGCTCGCGGTCGTCGCCGAGGGCGAACCGGACGCCTCCGGTGCCGGCGGCGGCGACGAGATCCACCTGCGCGGGGCGGTTGTCAGCCCGGACGGCACCCGTGACCTCCGGCTGTCCCGCACCGGAACGTCCGCCGAGGCGGCGGAGATCGGCAAGGCGCTCGCCGCCGACCTTCTCGACCTCGGCGCCGACTCGATCCTCGGCACGCCTGTCCACGTCGGGCCGGGGACCCAGCATTTTGGAGCACAGACATGATCGGCACCCGTAAGCCCGCAGGCCACATCGCGTTCGTCGGGGCCGGACCCGGCGACCCGGGTCTGCTGACCCGGCGGGCGCACGACGCTCTGGTCCACGCCGACCAGGTGATATACGACCGCAGCATCCCGGAGGCACTGCTCGCCGCCGTCAGGGCGGACGCGAAGCAGGACGCCCAGTTCAGCCCGGCGGAGGGAGCCCCGGGTGACGTGGCGAAGGTCCTGCTCTCGGCAGCCCGCTCGGGGCTGAGCGCGGTACGTCTGGTCGCCGGTGACCCGTTCGGCCACGAGGCGGTGGTCGCCGAGGTGCAGGCGGTCGCGCGTACCGCCGTACCGTTCGAGGTGGTGCCGGGCGTCGGGCAGGCCGAGGGGGTCGCCACGTACGCCGGTGTCCCGCTGTTCGGGATCCGCACCGTCGCCGACGTCGACGACGTCACCACGCTCGACTTCGACGCACTCGCCGCGGCGGTCAACCGGGGTTCGCTGGCCCTCTCGGTCGACGCCGGCGACCTCGCCGCGGTCCGGGACGGGCTGCTCGCCGCCGGCGTCGACGGCGCCACCCCGGTCGGGGTGACCGGCGACGGCACCGGCGAAACCCAGCACACCACCACCTCGACGGTCGACAACTTCGTCGCCGCCGCGCTCGGCTTCACCGGCCGGGTGGTCCTCACCCTCGGCGCCGGCGTCTCCCAACGGGAGCAGTTGGGGTGGTGGGAGAACCGGCCGCTGTACGGCTGGAAGGTGCTGGTCCCGCGCACCAAGGAGCAGGCCGGGGTGATGAGCGCCCGGCTGCGCGAGTACGGCGCCATCCCGTGCGAGGTGCCGACCATCGCGGTCGAGCCACCGCGCACCCCGGCCCAGATGGAGCGGGCGGTGAAGGGCCTGGTCGACGGCCGCTACGCCTGGGTCGTCTTCACCTCGGTGAACGCCGTGCGGGCGGTCTGGGAGAAGTTCTCCGAGCACGGCCTGGACGCCCGACACTTCGGCGGTGTCAAGATCGCCTGTATCGGCGAGGCGACCGCGGACGCGGTCCGTGCCTTCGGCATCCAGCCGGAGCTGGTGCCGTCCGGGGAGCAGACCTCGGAGGGCCTGCTCGCCGAGTTCTCGCCCCACGACGAGGTGCTCGACCCGGTCGGCCGGGTGCTGCTGCCGCGGGCCGACATCGCCACCGAGACGCTGGCCGCCGGGCTCGTCGAGCGGGGCTGGGAGGTCGACGACGTCACCGCCTACCGGACGGTGCGGGCCGCGCCGCCGCCGGCCGAGATCCGAGACGCGATCAAGTCCGGAGGCTTCGACGCCGTGCTGTTCACCTCCTCGTCGACCGTGCGCAACCTGGTCGGCATCGCCGGCAAGCCGCACGCCCGGACGGTGGTGGCGGTCATCGGCCCGAAGACCGCCGAGACCGCGACCGAGTTCGGTCTGCGGGTGGACGCCCAGCCGGCGCACGCCTCGGTACCGGAGCTGGTCGAGGCGCTGGCGGCGTACGCTGTGGAGTTGCGGGAGAAGCTGGCCACGATGCCGGCGAAGCAGCGGCGGGGCGCGAAGGTGCAGGGTCCGACGGCACTGCGGTTCCGGTAGCCGGACGCGCCCGCGGCCGACCGGTAGCCGGCGACCGGCGTCCCACGACCGGCGTCACCGTCAGACAGGCCCACACGGAGGAAGCCCATGTCCTACCCGGCCGTCCGCCCGCGTCGGCTGCGGCGCACCGCGGCGATCCGCCGACTCGTCGAGGAGACCCGGCTCACCCCGTCCGAGCTGGTGTTGCCGATGTTCGTCAGGGAGGGCCTGACCGAACCCCGGCCGATCGCCTCGATGCCCGGTGTGGTGCAGCACTCCCGGGAGTCGCTGCGCAAGGCGGCCGCCGAGGCGGTGCAGGCCGGCGTCGGCGGGATCATGCTGTTCGGCGTGCCGGAGCACAAGGACGAGACCGGTTCCGGCGCGGTCGACCCGGACGGCATCCTCAACGTGGCGATCCGCGACGTGGTCGCCGAGGTCGGCGACGCCACCGTGGTGATGAGCGACGTCTGCCTCGACGAGTTCACCTCGCACGGACACTGCGGACTGCTCGCCCCGGACGGCAGCGTCGACAACGACGCCACCCTGACCGCGTACGCCGAGATGGCGGTCGCCCAGGCGGAGGCCGGGGCGCACCTGCTCGGCCCGTCCGGGATGATGGACGGCCAGGTCGGGGCGATCCGGCGGGCGTTGGACGCCGCCGGGCACACCGACACCGGGATCCTGGCGTACGCGGTGAAGTACGCCTCGTCGTTCTACGGCCCGTTCCGGGACGCGGTCGAGTCGTCGTTGCAGGGCGACCGGCGCACCTACCAGCAGGATCCGGCGAATCTGCGGGAGTCGCTGCGGGAGGTTCGCCTCGACGTCGCCGAGGGGGCCGACCTGGTGATGGTCAAGCCGGCCCTGCCGTACCTCGACGTGGTCGCGGCGGTCCGGGCCGAGGTCGACGTGCCGGTCGCGGCGTACCAGATCTCCGGCGAGTACACGATGGTCGAGGCGGCCGCCGCGAACGGCTGGATCGACCGGGAGCGGGCCGTGTTGGAGACCCTGACCTCGATCCGCCGGGCCGGTGCCCAGGTCATCCTCACCTACTGGGCGGTCGAGGCCGCCCGGATGCTGCGCGAACGGTAGCCGGACGACGGGGAGGCGGGTGAACCCGCCGCGGCTCAGCGGCTCGCCGCCGCCCTGCTCGCCTGGTTGGCCGCGTCGAGGCGGTGGACCAGCTCCGCGACGTCGACGCCGTACTCGAACCACTGCCGGTCGGCCTGGAACCCCAGGTCGGCGTTGACGGCCCGCATGGCCTCGTTGGACTGGGCGTTCCAGGTCTGCACCTCGGCGAGCTTCGGTTCCGCCGACCGCAGCTCGAAGAGCATCCGGGCCTTCATCGCCCGGTCGATGCCGCGGCCCTGGTGGGCCTGGCCGACGATGGTGTCGTACTGGTCGGCCCGGGTCGGGTGCTGAGCCGGCACGACGACCTCGGTGAGCCCGGCCACCGCGCCGGTCGCCTCGTCGATCGCCGTCACGATGTACGGCTTCATGCCGCGTCGGTGCAGGCAGTTCAGGCTGTCCCGCAGCCGCTGCGGGTCGCACGAGCTCGGCCGCAGATCCAGGTCTCCGTCGTCGACCCGGGCCTCGGCCTTCGTCATCGCGTACGCCTCCAGCAGGTCCTCCGGCGGTCCACCCGGGAAGAACTCCAGGCGGTACCCGGGCGCGATGCCCCGGGACATCTCGGCCAGCGCGTCCCAGTCCACGGTGGACAGCCGGAGCACGCTGCGGATCTCGACGTACTCCCTGGTGAAACCGAGCGCCTCGAAGAAGCCGACCGCCGGGGTGTCACCGACCACCTCGACCCCGATCGACCGGAACCCCTCCTGGTACGTCCGGCGGGCCGCCGTGGCGATCAGCCTGCGTCCCAGGCCGCGTCGGCGGACGCTCGGGTGCACCAGCACCTCCACCACGCCGATGTCACCGAGCAGCAGGACGTGGACGTGCCCGATGATGCGGCCGGGCTGCCCGCTGGTGGACGGCTCGTCCTGGATGACCCAGGCGATGCGGCGTTCGCCGGGCATCACCTCGCTGAGGTACTCCCGGATCATGCCGTTCTCCCACAGCGGGTCGTCTGGCAGGTCGGCCGCGAAGACCGCGTTGATCAGGTCCAGGAACGACTCGATCTCGGCGTCCGGCGCGGTCCGAGGGTCCCACTCGCGCACCATCACGCGTCTAGCTTGCCGTCAACCGCCCCCGTGCGAAAGTGCCCGGTACTGAAATGTGCGGGTACCGTCACGCTAGGTCCTGCTGTCCAGCCCGTACTGGTTGGCCTTGTCGAAGACCGACCGGGCGTAGGACTGCACGTTGTTGTAGGAGAGGATGGCGTTCCACCAGTCCGAGCCGACGGACAGGTTGCGGCCACCCTGACACAGGTAGTTGCCGGCTGCCAGGGCCGCGTCGTCGATGTCCTGGGGGTTCTTCACTCCGTCCTGGTCGGCGTCCACCCCGTGTGTCGCCCATGTGGTCGGTATGAACTGCATCGGACCGACCGCCCGGTCGTACGTCGTGTCGTCGTCGAGCCGGCCGCCGTCGGTGTCCATGATTCGCTTTCGGTCGTCGTTGCCGTCCAGCGCGGGCCCGTAGATCGGTGGTTCGGCCACCCCGTTCTCGTTGAGCCGGGATCCCCGTACGCTCCCGTGCGCGGACTCGACGAACCCGATCGCGGCCAGCGTGGTCCAGCGCAGTTGGCAGCCGGGGTTCGTCTCACCCAGCCGGAGCTCGGCGTAGCCGTACGCCTGCAGCGCGACCTGCGGGATGCCCAGCCGGGGGCCGAGCTGGGCGGCCCAGCCGGCCAGGACGTGGGTCGACCGGTCACCCGCCGGGGGCGACGTCGGCACGTTCGTGCCGCCGGGGGTGGGCGTGGCCGGCAGGGCGTCCGGTGCCGTGGTGGGGAGGGTGGCCTGCGCGGGCGGCGCCGACGGGCGTGCCGGCGGGGTGCGCCCCGCCATCGGCACCAGTACGGCTCCCGTGGTGCCTGTTCCCGCGACCAGGCCGAAGAGCAGCAGCGCGGGGAGGGTGAGCCGACCGCTCGGGCGCCGGGACCAGTCCCGGACGGCCCGGACGCCGTTGCCGGCCAGCCTGCGCGGTGAGGGCCAGCGGCGCGCGGCGTGCGCGAAGCGGGACCGGAACCGCCGGCGCCGTCCGCCGGGGGCCGCGCCGGGGTCGCCCGGGGCCGCCGACGGCGAGGAATCGTGCGACTCGCCTGACTCGTCGGATTTCGTGGCGTGTGCGCTGGCGTCGGCGGTGTCGCCGGACCCGCTGTCCGCGCTCGTGCCGGCTTCACCGGTGGTGGCCGCGGTCGGAGTGCCCGCGTCCGGGGCGCCGGCGCCCGGCGCCGCCTCCGTGTCGCCGTCCGGTCCCCCGGTGCGGGGGCGGGGTACCGTGACCGGTTCCGGTGCGGTCGCCCAGTCCGGGGCGGCACCCGAACTCGCCAACGGTCCGGCCAGCGCGGGTGCGGCGGGACGCAGGGGTGGGGTGGTCGAGGTCTCCGCAGGATCCGCCACCTGTCGAGTATCACCCATCGACCGACGAACGTCAGTTCTGGTCGTACCCTGGTGGCATGCCCCGATACGAGTTCCGATGCCGAGCCTGCGGCGACACGTTCGAGTTGAACCGGCCGATGGACGAGTCCTCGGCGCCGGCGTTGTGTCCTCAGGGTCACGACGACACGGTCAAGCTACTGTCGACAGTCGCGGTGACCGGCCGCGGCGGGTCGGGTGCCGCCCCGGTGGCGTCGGGCGGCGGGTGCTGCGGCGGCGCCTGCGGCTGCTGACCCGGCCGGCCGTCGATTCTCCGGGACGGGCCCCCTCTTCACCGGACCCGTGAGAATCACTCGCGACCGGGATGCCGGTTTTCGTGGCGCACGCGACGGTTGGCACCTTGGTACGGACTCGCCCGTACGGTCCTACGATGGGCGGGGACATGAACATGCGACAGCATGAACGTGACTTCCAGGGGGCGGGAGGTTCCAGGCATGTCAGCACGGATCCACCTGCCGAGCGGGCTGGTGACGTTCATGTTCACCGACATCGAGGGCTCCACGAGACTGGCCCAGATGCTCGGCCCCGGCTACCGTCCGGTGCTCAGCGAACACCGGCGCCTGCTCCGCGCCACGCTCGCCGCCAGCGACGGGACCGAGCTGTTCACCGAGGGTGACTCGTTCTTCGTCGCCTTCGCCGACGCCTCGGCCGCACTCGACGCCTCGCTGGCCGCGCAGCGGGCGCTGAACAGCCACGAGTGGCCCACCCCGGAGGCCAAACCCAAGGTCCGGATGGGGTTGCACACCGGTCACGCCGAACCGCACGCCGGCGAGTACGCCAGCGCGGAGGTCCACCGGGCCGCCCGGATCGCCGCCGCCGCGCACGGGGGGCAGGTGCTCTGCTCCGCAGCGACCGCCCGGCACGCGGCGCCACTGCCACCCGGTGCCTCCCTGCTCGATCTCGGTCTGCACCGGCTGCGCGGCTTCGACGACCGGGAACGCCTCTTCCAGCTGGTCGCTCCCGGGCTGGAGCGCCAGTTTCCGCGTCCGCGTACCGCCGACGCGGTTCCGCACAACCTGCCGACCCAGGTCACCTCGTTCGTCGGCCGGAACGCGGAGCGGGCCGAACTGGACCGACTGATCCGTGAGCACCGGCTGGTCACGGTGGTCGGGGCCGGGGGTGCCGGCAAGACCCGGCTCGCCGTCGAACTGGCCGGTGACCGGGTCGAGTCCTATCCGGACGGGGTGTGGTTCGTCGACATCGCCCCCGTCACCGATCCCGGGCTGGTGGCGTTCGCGGTCGCCGCGGTGCTCGGACTGCGGCCCGAACCGGGCCGGCCGATGCTGGAGACCCTGGTCGAGTTCACCGCGTCCCGACGGATGCTGATCCTGCTCGACACCTGCGACGCCCAGCCCGGCGCCTGCGCCGAGGTGGTCTCCCGGCTGCTCGCCGGAGGCAGCGGGGTACGCATCCTCGCCACCAGCCGTGAGTCACTCGGCCTGCCCGGCGAGGTGGTCTGGCGGATCCCGCCACTCTCCGTCGACCCGGCCCCCGGCGGCGGGCCGAGTGAGGCGGTGACCCTGCTGCTCGACCGCACGGCCGCCGCCCGGGGCGGCCGGCGCGCCAGCCCCGCCGAGTCGGCCGACCTGCAACGGGTGGTCACCCGGCTCGACGGGCTGCCGCTGGCGATCGAACTCGCCGCCGCACGGCTGCGGGTGCTGAGCGCCAGCCAGCTCGCCGAGCGCCTGGACGACGTACTCGGAGCGTTGGACGCCGGGCACGAGGAGGAAGAGGAGTCGGCCCCGGCGCCGAACGGACGCTGGGTCGCCAACCAGGACGACACCGTGGACCTGGCGGCGGCGGCACAGGGCACCGCGCCCTCGGCGGAGGCTCGGGCCGCCCGGCGTACGGCGACCCAGCGCCACGTCACCATGCAGGCGACGGTGACCTGGTCGTACCGGACCCTCGGCCCCCGGGCCGCGCGGCTGCTGCGCTGGCTGGCGGTCTTCTCCGGCCCGGTCGACCTGCCCACCGTGGAGTGGTTCATCGACGACGATGCGCTCGATCCGCTCTCGGTGCTGGTCGACAAGTCGATGATCCAGGCCGAGCCGAACGTCTCCGGCAGCACCTACCGCATGCTGGACCCGATCCGGGCCTACGCGGCCCGCCGGCTCGTCGACGCGGGCGAGGAGCAGGCCGCCCGGGACCGGCACGTGGCCTGGTCGTTGCACGCGGTGCGGCGGGCCCACCTGGGGCCGGACGGGCGGCCCGTGACGCTGTCGCTGTACGCCCTCGATCCGCTCGCCGACGAGCTGCGTGCCGCGCTGCGCTGGACGGTCACCGGCGGCAGCGCCCGGCAGGGGTTGCAACTGGCCAGCGGGATCGACGAGTGGTGGCGCGAGCGCGGGCTTGCCCGGGAGGGGCGACTCTGGCTGTTCCGGCTCTACAGCCGGATCGCCGAGACCGGTGAGCAGGTCCCCGACGCCGAGCTGGCGGCGGCGTACCTGATGCACTCCCGGCATGCCGGGGCGGACGGCGAGTTCGCCGAGGAACTGCGCTTCTCCCAGCAGGCCGAGTCCGCCGCCCGGCAGGCCGGCGACGTCGGTCTGCTGGTCCGGGTGCTGGCCGGACGCGCGGCCCCGCTGATGGACATGGGCCAGCTCGCCGAGGCGGAGCGGGTCTGCCGGGAGGTGATCGCACGGGCCGAGGCCGAGGGGGTTCCCGGGGACGCGCTGCTGGCCAACTACAGCCTCGCCGAACTGTTGTGGCGGCGGCGGGCGCTGGACGAGGCCGCCGAGCTGCTCGCGGCGACCCGGCCGCTGGAGGCGGCGCAGCCCGCCGAGCGGGGGAAACGCCGGGTCGACATGTTGCTGGGCATGGTGGCCCTGGCCCGCGGCGACCTGGTCGCCGCGCACGACCACCTGGTGGCGGCGTTGCGCTCCCGGATGAGTTACGGCTACCTCGCCCGCGCCTGCGACACGGTGAACGCGATCGCGGTGCGCTGCGCCCGGGGCGGCGACCCGAGGACGGCGGCCCGGCTCTTCGGCGCGGCCCAGCTCACCCGCTCGGCGATGCACTTCGCGCCCGGCACGTTCGGCGCGTACTGGATGCAGGAACAGGCCGCGCTGCGGGCGTCCCTCGGCGACGCCGCCTTCGACGCCGCGTACGCCGCCGGCGCCGAGCTGACCCTGGAGGAGGCGGCGGCGATCGCCCTGGAGGTGGAGCATCCGGACCTGTCCGCCGGCTCGACCCGGTTCTCCGCGGTCGACCCGCCACGTCAGCCGCCACGCCCCCGCGAGACCGTCGACGGTGTCTCGCGGGAGGTCATGGAGTAGGCGTACCCGGGCGGGCACCGGGCCGCCTGAGGCCCGGTGCCCGGGACAGCCGGTCACACCGTGACGACCAGCTTGCCGGTGTTGTGCCGGCGGGCGAAGTCCACACAGGCCCGTACGCCCTCGTCGAGGGAGTAGCGCCGGCCGATGGTGGCCGCCAGCTCGCCGCGTGCCGCCAGTTCGCCGACCTCGCGCATGTCGCCGAAGGTGCCGTTCACGTCGAGTACGAAGTGCAGGGTGACGTCGTCGCGACCGATCCACTCCTGCCTCGGTACCGGGAGGGTGATGGTGAGGAGGCGCCCACCGGGGCGGACGGCGCGGGCGACTCCGGCGAGCCGGTCGCTGGGCAGGGCCACGTTCACCGCGACGTCGACGCCGGACGGGTACTCGGATTCCGCGTACCCGATGGTCTCGGCGGCCCCGAGGGAGCGCAGCAGGTCGGCGTCGGCGGGGGTCGAGGTGGCGATCACCCGGGCCCCCGCCGCGGCGAGCAGCGGTGTCACGGTGGTGCCGACCCCACCGGTGGCGCCGACGACCAGGACGGTCTCACCGGGCCGCACCTGGGCGGTGGCCAGCAGCGCGCGGGCGGTCAGCCCGACGGTGGGCAGCGCGGCGGCCTGTTCGACGTCGAGCCCGGCGGGCCGGTGCGCCAGGAAGGGGGTGTCGGCCTCGAAGACGGCGTACTCGGCCAGCGCGCCGGTGCCGAGCGACGGCCGGGTCGAACCGACCACCGTACGCATGACACGTGGCACGGCCTGTCCGAACACCTCGTCGCCCACCCGGTAGGCGGTCACGCCCGGCCCGACCTCGCTGACCGTGCCGCTGAAGTCGTTGCCCGGCACGTGTGGGAAGTCCAGCGACACGACGTCGCGGAACTCGCCGCCGGGCAGTCTGACGTCCAGCGGGTTGATCGAGGCGGCGGCGATGCGGACCTGGATCTGCCCGGGACCGGGCCGGGGCGCGGGTAGCTCGGCCACCGTGTACGTCTCGGGCGGCCCGTAGTCGGTCGCCACGATCGCCTTCATGTCTCGCCTCCGCAAAAACGGACCACTGGGTCACCTTAGGTCGGGAGCAGGCTAGCAATAAGCGGACCGAGCGGTCAACTTGTTAGGGTGGCGCGGTGACCGCACCTCGTCATCTCCGCGCCGACGCCGCCCGCAACCGCCGGGCACTGCTGGCCGCGGCCGCCGACGAGTTCGCGGAGCGAGGACTCGACGCGTCGATCGCCGACATCGCCCGGCGGGCCGGCGTGGGGAAGGGCACCGTCTTCCGGCACTTTCCCACCAAGGACGACCTGCTCGCCGCGGTCGTCGTCGACCGGATCGACGCGCTCACCGCCGTCGGCGAGCAACTCCTCGACGCCGCGGACCCGGGCGCGGCGCTGCTGGAGTTCCTCACCGTTGCCGCGCGCCAGCGGCAACAACGCGACCTGTCGTTCCTCCAGGGGGCCAGCGAACTTCCCGCGGAGGTCACCGCGGCCCGTACCCGGATGTTCCAGACCGTGCACCGTCTGGTGGACCGGGCACGTGAGCACGGCGCCGTGCGGGCCGACGTCACGGGTGCCGACGTGGTCCTGCTGATGTGCGCCCCGGGTCACGTCAGCAGCTACGTACCGGACGCCCCACCCGACCTGTGGCAGCGCTACCTCGCCATCATCTTCGACGGCCTACGCCCGGAGGGGGCCCACCCGCTACCCCACCCGCCACCGTCGGTCGTCTGAGCCCGCCAGGCGTGCCGTCGCCGGGCCTGCCGGGCGGCCGGCGGCCGCCGGCGTGGCACACCGATGTGCCGCGAGGGCGGGGAGGACCGGGGTGCCGGGGCCGCGCGAGTTGCCGCTTCGGCCGCCCGTTATGGGCCGACAGAGAAGAATGAGGGTATGG
>CALGAM010000188.1 GCA_937951935.1 uncultured Micromonospora sp.
GCGACCGGTTCGACCGCCGCGGTGGCGTCCCCGGTGACGCCCACCGAGGTTTCGTCGGAGGCGGATCCCGACGTGGCCGGTACGCCGACGACCGAGACGACGACCGGAGCCCGGAGGGTCACGGCTTCTGGGGCGATCGCCGTGAGCGTCTTGACCGAACCGAGCGGCGTGACGGCGGGCACCGCGGGGAACGGGACCGGGCCGGCCGGGCAGGTGAGTCCCGTCGTGCCTTCGACGACCGCGGGTACGAACGGGGCGACAGGCGCACCGACCGCAGGGCGGACCGACACGACCGCTCACCCCGTCGTCCCCGCTGGGAGGACCGGGCTCCGGCGCGCCCGTCAGGTGGTCGCGGCGCCCAGACGCGCCCCGACACGGCAGGCGTACGGCGGGACGCCGGCGGCCGCCCGCGGGAGGAGGAGGTGCGCTCCGGCCGGACAACGCCTCAGGTGTCGAGCGACGGTGTGGGCGAGCGCGCCAGGCGCGAGAAGCGGGACAAGGGCCCGGAACTGACCGACGACATCGTGGCGACGGACCTGGACGGTGCCGTCCGGGCCGAGCTGCTGTCCCTGGCCAGGCCGGTCGCGGACCGGGTGGCCCGGCACCTCGTGGCGACGGGCCGCCTGATCGACGAGGACCCGGGCCTGGCGTTGGAGCACGCGCTCGCGGCCCGGCGTCTCGCGGCGAGGATCGGCGCCGTGCGCGAGGCGGTCGGGCTGGCCGCGTACCGTGCGGGCGAGTGGCAGACGGCCCTGACCGAGTTGCGGACCTACCACCGGATGGTGGGTCGGCAGCCGCACCTGGCGGTGCTGGCGGACTGTGAGCGGGCGTTGGGCCGTCCGGAGCGGGCGATCGACCTCTACCGTGGTGCGGACGGCGGGTCCCTGGACCGGGCGGCGGCCATCGAGCTGCTGATCGTGGCCGCCGGGGCTCGGAGCGACCTGGGCCAGAAGGACGCCGCCGTGGCCATGCTCCAGGTCCGTGAGCTGACCGCGCCCTCGACCGAGCCGTGGGTGGCACGGCTCCGGTACGCCTATGCCGACGCGCTGCTCGCGGTCGGCCGGAAGGAGGAGGCGCGCGAGTGGTTCGCCCGCGCCGCCGACGCCGACGAGGAGGGCGAGACGGACGCGGCGGAGCGACTGCTGGAGATGGACGGCATCGTCCTCGTCGACGACGAGTCCGTCGACGAGGGGGACCGCGACGACGCCGACGCGGCCACCGACCCGGACGAGAAGCCACCCACCGACCCGGACGAGCACGTGGTGACCGCCCGCGGCGCCGACCGGACCGGGACCGGGTCGGAAATTCCGGAGCGGGGGCCGCAGGGCGGTGGCGACCTCGGTGGGCCGCCGGGGACGGGTGGCGATTCGTGACCGCCGGTGTCCCGGGCCATCGGCCCGTCGACGCGTACGACCTGGTGATCTTCGACCTTGACGGCGTGATCTACCTGGTCGACCGGCCGATCGAGACCGCCGTCACGGCGGTCCGTCGGCTGTGCGCCGAGGGCAAGCCGCTGGCGTACGCGACGAACAACGCGTCCCGGCGGGCCGGCGAGGTGGCCGCTCTGCTCGCCGGGATGGGCATCGACGCCCGGCCCGACCAGGTGCTCACCTCGGCGGCTGCGGCGGCGGAGGTTCTCGCCGAACGCCTTCCGGCGGGTTCGCCGGTGCTGGTGGTCGGGGCGGAGGCGCTGCGGGTTGAGGTCGGCGCCGTGGGGCTGCGACCGGTCGATCGGTTCGAGGACGCGCCGGTCGCGGTGGTGCAGGGCTACGGGCCGCGGGTCGGCTGGGCGGAGCTGGCCGAGGCCACGCTGGCGGTGCGCGGCGGCGCGGAGTGGGTCGTCACGAACACCGACCGCACCCTGCCCACGGTGCGGGGGCCGGTGCCGGGAAACGGCTCGCTGGTGGCGGTGCTGCGTACCGCGTTGGACCGGGAACCGGACCTGGTGATCGGTAAGCCGGCCCCGGGGTTGTTCAGGGCCGCGGCGCGGCGTACCGGTGCCACCCGCCCGCTCGTGGTGGGCGACCGACTGGACACCGACGTCGAGGGCGCGGTCCGGGCCGGCATGGACAGCCTGCTCGTGCTCACCGGGGTGAGCACACCGGCCGAGCTGCTCCGCGCACCGGTCACCGCGCGGCCGACGTACGTCGCCGAGGACCTGGCGGGCCTGCTCGACCCCTCCCGGGTGGTGCGGCTGCCTGACGCCGCGCACGGTCGGCGGCCGGACTCCGGCTGGCACGTGAGCCGGGAAGGGGAGACCTGGGTGCTCTCCGGCGCGGGGTCGTCCCTGGAGGCGCTCGGTGTGCTGTGCGCCGTCTCCTGGTCGGGCGCGGCACCGATCGGGTCCGTCCGGCCGAAAGACACGCGGGCCCGGCTCGCGCTGGAAACCCTCGGCCTGTGGTGAGCCGGCCGTGCCGGGCCGCCGCCCGCCCGCGGCGTCGACGCTTCCGTACCCGTCGGGCCGACACCGTCACCGGATGCCCACCGGACGCGGGCGGTACGGGCGCGCCCGGCCTCCGATCAGAGCAGTTTGCGGAGTTTCAACAGGTCGAACGGGCTGGCGCTGATCGACAGCTGACGTGTCGCGAGCGCCCGGGAAAGATCTAGCTCACCTCGGACCAGGCCGACCAGGTGGTCGCTGCTCGTGGTCAACGCGATCCTCGCCTCCGGGTCGTCGCCGTCGGCCAGGTCGACCAGGCGTCCGCCGGTCAGCCGCCCGTGGAATGCGACGCCGAGGTCGGTGATCCGGCAGGCGATGGTGCGGTCCAGGTCGACCCGGGTACGGATCGTGTCGGCGTTGGCGTTCATCCGGGCCGCCAGGTCGTGTAGCGCCTGCCGGCATTCCTCGACGCTGGCCATCGTCCGCCCTCCTCGCTGTGCGCCACGCCGTTGCCGGCACGGTACCGCACGGGTTGGCGACGGGTGCCCGGTAGCGTGACAAGTTGTACAGTCGGCATCCGCACGAAAGGACGAGGGTATGCAGGATGCGTGGCGGGCCTATCTCGAGCTGGCCCTCGGGCTGACGGAGGCGTCGAGGAAGCGGGCTCAGGCGGCCGCGCGGAAACTGGTCGGCTCCAGCGGTGCCACCGCGGCCCAGCTGCAGAGCATGGCGGAGGACCTGATCTCGACCGGAATGGCGAACCGCGAGGCGTTGATCAAGACCATTCGGGCGGAGGTCGACCGGACCCTCGGCGTGCTCGGGCTCGCCACCACCGACGAGGTCGCCGCGTTGGCCGAGCGGGTCCAACGCCTGGAGCAGGAGCTGGCCGCGGTGCGGGCGGCGGGCGCCGCGCCCTCTCCGGCCGAGGGTGGTGCCACGGCCGGCGCCCAGCCCGCCGGTGGCGGGTCGGCGGCGTACCCGGAGTCGGCCGGTACCCCTGCCGAGCCGGCCGTGCAGCCGAAGCCCGCCGGGAGGGCGGCCGCGAAGAAGGCGGTGGCCAAGAAGGCGGCTGCCGGGACGGCGGTGGTCAAGAAGGCGGCTGCGGGGACGGCGGTGGCCAAGAAGACGGTCGCCAAGAAGGCGGTGGCCAAGAAGGCGTCCGCGGAGAAGGCGGTGGCCAAGAAGACAGGCGGGCGGAAGGCCGCCGCGGTCACGCGCTCGGCCGCTGACGGAGGCGCCGCATGAGCCGTCCACCCGTACCCGGTCCGTTCCGGCCCGCGGCTGGGCGCCCCGAGCCGATCACCGACGCGCGGGACGACACCGCAGGGTCGGGCCACCCGGCCGTGGACGCGGTGCTCGCGGCGCTGGCCAACGTGGCGGACCTGCCGCCGGCCGACCAGATCGCCCAGTACGAGGCCGCACACCGTACGTTGCGCGAGACTCTCGCCACCATCGACCAGGCGTAGGCCCTGCCCTCTTTCTCGGAGAAGCATCGATGGCACGTCGTACCCGGCTCGACGCCGAACTCGTCCGCCGCGGGTTGGCCCGGTCACGCGAGCAGGCCGTCGCGCTGGTCGAGGCCGGGCGGGTCGAGGTCCGCGGGGTGCCGGCCCGCAAGGCGGCGGCCATGGTCGACCCGGCCGACCCGCTGCGGGTGCTCGGCGACGATCCCGGTACCGAGTACGTCTCCCGGGGCGGTCACAAGCTCGCCGGTGCGCTGGTCACGTTCACTCCCGACGGGCTGCGGGTGGCGGGGCGTCGCTGCCTGGACGCCGGGGCCTCCACCGGCGGTTTCACCGACGTCCTGCTCCGGGCGGGTGCGGCGGAGGTGGTCGCGGTGGACGTCGGGTACGGGCAGCTCGCCTGGTCACTCCGGCAGGATCCGCGGGTGCGGGTCTTCGAGCGGACCAACGTGCGCAGCCTCACCCCCGACGTCGTCGGCGGCACGGTGGAACTCACCGTCGCCGACCTGTCGTTCATCTCGTTGCGTCTGGTCCTGCCGGCGCTGCGGGCGTGCACCGACCCGGAGGGGGATCTGGTGCTCATGGTCAAACCGCAGTTCGAGGTGGGCCGGGAACGGGTCGGCAGCGGCGGGGTGGTTCGCGATCCCGAGTTGCGGGCCGAGGCGGTCCTCGCGGTGGTGGACGCCGCGGCGCAGCTCGGGCTCGGCCTGGCCGGGGTGGTGGCCAGCCCACTGCCCGGACCGAGCGGCAACGTCGAGTACTTCGTCTGGCTGCGGACAGGCGCTCCGGCACCGGTCGAGGCGCGGGTGCGGGCGGCGGTGGCGGCCGGGCCGGCGGGGTGCGGACCGACCCGGGGGGAAGCCCGATGACCCGTACGGCGCTGCTGGTGACCCACACCGGACGGCCCAGGAGCACCGAACACGCCCGTACGGTCGCGGCCGACCTGCTGGCCGCCGGTTTCGAGGTGCGGGTGGTGGCCGAGGAGGCCGAGGACCTGGGCCTGCCCGACGTGCGGCCGGTGAGTCTGCTCGGCGCCGCGGAGGGTGCGGAGATCGTGATCGCGTTGGGCGGGGACGGTACCTTTCTCCGCGCCGCGGATCTGGCCCGGCCGGCGAAGGCGCCGCTGCTCGGCATCAACCTCGGCCGGGTCGGTTTCCTGGCCGAGGCCGAGATCGACGACCTGGACGAGGCGGTCCGGGACGTGGTGAACCGCAACTACACAGTGGACGAGCGGCTCACCCTCGACGTCCGGGCGGAGTTCGAGGGCGGCCCGGTGATCGAGTCCTGGGCGCTCAACGAGGTGACCGTGGAGAAGGGCGAGCGCGCCCAGATGCTCGAACTCCTGGTCGACGTCGACGGGCGACCGCTGTCCCGGTACGGCTGTGACGGCGTGGTGTGCGCCACCCCGACCGGCTCGACCGCGTACGCGTTCTCGGCCGGCGGGCCCGTGGTCTGGCCGGAGGTCGAGGCGCTGCTGCTGGTGCCGATCAGCGCGCACGCGCTGTTCAGCCGTCCGATCGTCACCGCGCCGAACTCCAGCTTCACGATCACCGTGAACCCGTTCACCACGCTGGCGGTGCTCTGCTGCGACGGTCGGCGGGTCTACGACCTGCCGCCCGGGGCCCGGGTCACGGTGCACCGTGGCGCCCTGCCGGTCCGCATCGTCCGGCTGCGTGCCCGGCACTTCACCGACCGGTTGGTCGCCAAGTTCGGCCTCCCCGTCCAGGGCTGGCGCGGTACCCGCCGGTAGCCGGTGGCGGCGGGCGTCGGGTGGTCAATGTCGGGGCCCGCTACTACTGTCGGTGGCTGTGCTGGAAGAGCTGCGCATCACCGGTTTGGGTGTCATCGAGGACACCACGCTGCCGCTGACCAGCGGCATGAACGTCATCACGGGCGAGACGGGCGCGGGTAAGACGATGGTGGTCACCGGTCTCGGGCTGCTCTTCGGGGGGCGTGCCGACGCCGGGCGGGTGCGGGCCGACGCCGGGCGGGCGGTGGTCGAGGGGCGTCTGCGGCTCACCGGTCCGGTCGCCACCGCCGTGCACGCGCGGATCGCCGAGGCGGGGGGCGAGCCCGACGAGGACGGCTCGGTGCTGTTGAGCCGTACGGTCACCGTGGAGGGACGGTCGCGGGCGCACGTCGCGGGCCGGAGCATGCCGGTGGCGATGCTGGCCGAGATCGGTGAGCAGGTGCTGGCGGTGCATGGCCAGTCGGACCAGTTGCGGCTGCTCCGTCCGGCCGAGCAGCGGGCCGCGCTGGACCGGTTCGGTGGGCCGGAACACGAGAAGCTGCTGGAGAGCTTCCGCGAGTCGTACGCCCGGTGGCGCCAGGTCTCGGACGACCTCGCCGACCGACGGCGCAACGCGCGGGAGCGGAACCAGGAAGCCGATCTGCTGCGGCTGGGCCTGGACGAGATCAGCCGGGTCGATCCCCAGCCGGGTGAGGACGAGGAGCTCCGGGCCGAGGCGCGGCGGCTGGAGCACGCGGAGGGGCTGCGGACGGCCGCCCAGACGGCGCAGCACTGTGTCGCGGGTTCGGCGGAGCCGACCGACGAGACGGCCGACGTGATCACGCTGCTGGGGCACGCCCGGCGGGCGCTGGAGGCGCAGGCCGGCGTCGACCGGACCCTCGCCGAGCTGGCGGGGCGGGTGGAGGAGGTGGCGACGCTGGTCGGTGACATCGCCGCGGAGCTCTCCAGCTACCTCGCCGGCCTGGACGCCGACCCGGCCCGGTTGCAGGCGGTCTACGAGCGGCGGGCGGCGCTGCGGGGCCTGACCCGCAAGTACGCCGACGACGTCGACGGGGTGATCGCCTGGGCGGAGCGGGCCCGCGCCCGGCTGTCGGAGTTGGACAGCTCCGACGAGCTTCTCGACGAGCTGGAGCGGGAGCGGGACCGACTGGCCGGGGAGGTCGCCGAGTTGGCCGCCCGGCTCTCGGCGTCCCGCCGGGAGGCGGCCGCCCGGTTCGCCGAGGAGGTCACGGCCGAACTCGCCGGGCTGGCGATGCCGCACGCCCGGATCGAGGTGGCGGTGCTGCCCCGCCCGGTCGGCCGGGGCGAGCCGACCCTCACCGTCGACGGGGTCGAGGTCGGTATCGGCCCGGACGGTGCGGACGAGGTCGAGCTGCGGCTGCTGGCCCACCCCGGAGCGCCGGCGCTGCCGCTGCAGCGGGGCGCCTCCGGAGGCGAGCTGTCCCGGGTGATGCTCGCCATCGAGGTGGTCTTCGCCGGGTCCGGCGGTCCGCCGACCCTCGTCTTCGACGAGGTCGACGCCGGTGTCGGTGGGCAGGCGGCGGTGGAGATCGGGCGTCGGCTGGCCCGGCTGGCGCGCAGCCACCAGGTACTCGTGGTGACCCACCTGCCGCAGGTCGCCGCGTTCGCGGACCGGCACCTGGTGGTGGCCAAGGACACCGGGGGCGCGGTGACCACCAGCGGGGTGCGGGTGGTCGAGGACACCGAGCGGGCCCGGGAACTCGCCCGGATGCTCGCGGGTTTGCCGGACTCGGATCTGGGTATCGCACACGCGGAGGAGCTGTTGGCCGTGGCGGCCCGCGAACGCCGTCAGTGAGTTCGGGGCCGCCGGCGGAACCAATCAGATAGTGTGATTCTGGTCACACAAGGGCCGGTGCACATGTGGTTCCCTTGGGGTGGTGGCCCTGCTCAGGCATGTCGTGACAGAAAGCTCTGCCCCACATGCCAGGATGGTCAGGATGCGTTTACCCATGTTGCGCCGCGCCCGGAGCGCCGAACCGGGCGTCATCGTCGGCACCGCGCGCCTCGATCGACGGACGAAGCGCCTGGTTGGTCGGTTGCGCCCTGGTGACATCGCGGTGATCGACCATGTCGATCTCGACCGGGTGGCGGCCGACTCCCTGGTGGCGGTCGGCGTCGCCGCCGTGCTGAATGCCAAGCCCTCGGTGTCGGGCCGCTACCCCAACCTGGGCCCGGAGGTGTTGATCAAGGCGGGGATCCCCCTCGTCGACGATCTCGGGGAGGACATCTTCCAGCAGATCCGGGAGGGCGACACCGTCCGGATCGACGGCAACACGGTCTTCGTCGGCGACGAGCCGGTCGGGCACGGCGTCCGGCAGGACGCCGAGTCGGTGGCCAAGGCCATGGCCGACGCCCGCGAAGGGCTCTCGGTGCAGCTGGAGGCGTTCGCCGCCAACACGATGGAATACCTCAAGCAGGAGCGCGACCTGCTGCTCGACGGTGTCGGGGTGCCGGACATCGAGACCCCGATCCGGGGTCGGCACTGCCTCATCGTGGTGCGCGGCTACGACTACAAGGCCGACCTGGATGTGCTGCGCCCGTACATCCGGGAGTTCAAGCCGGTGCTGATCGGCGTCGACGGCGGGGCGGACGCCCTGGTCGAGGCGGGGTACACCCCCGATCTGATCATCGGTGACATGGACTCGGTCACCGACGACGTGCTGCGCTGCGGTGCCGAGGTGATCGTGCACGCCTACCCGGACGGGCGCGCCCCCGGGCTGGCCCGGGTGAACAGCCTGGGCATCAGCGCCCAGACCTTCCCGGCCGCGGCCACCAGCGAGGACCTGGCGATGCTGCTCGCCGACGGCAAGGGCGCCTCGCTGATCGTGGCGGTCGGCACGCACGCGACCCTGGTCGAGTTCCTCGACAAGGGGCGGGGCGGGATGGCGTCCACCTTCCTGACCCGGCTCAAGGTGGGGGGCAAGCTGGTCGACGCCAAGGGGGTGAGCCGCCTCTACCGGCAGAGCATCTCCGGGTCGTCGCTGCTGCTGCTGGTGCTCTCGGCGCTGGCGGCGATGGCCTCCGCCGTGGCGGTCTCCACCGTCGGGAAGGCGTATCTCGGTGTGGCCTCGGAGTGGTGGAACAATGTGGTGTTCCAACTTGGACAGCTCTTCTAGCCCTCGGCCCACGGTGGTCGGGTCCCGATCGATCAAGAGGCGCTAGTTGTGATCAACTTTCGGTACCACGTGGTGTCGCTCACCGCGGTGTTCCTGGCCCTGGCCATCGGTCTGGTGGTCGGCACCGCGGCCCTCAACGGGCCGGTCGCCGACTCGTTGAAGAACCGGGTCAACGCGTTGAGCAAGAGCAACGACCAGCTCCGGGAACAGGTCAACAGCATGGAGGCACAACTCCAGCGCGAGGAGGACTTCGCCGTCGAGGCCGCCCCGCACATGTTGCGGGGTTCGCTCACCGGACGCCGCGTGTTGCTGGTGGTCCTGCCCAGCGGGCAGGACCACGTCGACGGGGTCACCGAGATGATCCGCCAGGCGGGTGCCACGATCACCGGGAAGATCGAGATCCAGGATCGGTTCATCGAGCCGGCCTCGAACGTCGACCTGCTCGGCATGGCGGCCCGGGCCGCCCGGCCCACCATCCCCGACACGGGGCTGCCGGGCAGCGACGGCGTCGAGAAGTCGGCCGCGCTGTTGGCCAGCGCCCTGTTCGACCGCCCGGAGGGCGGGTCGCCCGTCACCGACGCCGACCGGCGCGCGGTGCTGGAGGACTACAGCGAGGCGGGCTACCTGACCGTGGCCGAACGGGTCACCGCCTCGGCCGAGGCGGTGGTGGTGATCAGCGGTCAGCCGTACGTCGACCAGAACGCGGCAGAGAAGGACAACTCGGTGGTGAAGCTGACCGAACAGTTCGACAAGGCCACGCTGACCGTGGTCGCCGGCAGCGGCAGCAGCGGCGGCAACCTGGTGGCAGAGGTCCGGCGCGACCCGGCGCTGTCCAAGACGATCTCCACGGTGGACAACGCCAACAGCCCGGCCGGCCAGCTGGTCACCGCCCTGGCACTGGTGGAGCAGTTCACCACCAAGCAGGCCGGGGCGTACGGGGTCGGTGAGGGCGCCCAGTCGCTGCTGCCGGAACCGCCGAAGTGAGCGCCCGCGACCGTACCGCCCGGCGGCGGGCGTTCGGCGTCGCCACGGCGCTGGCCGGCGTCGCGCTACGCGCCGTCTCGGCCGGCCCGTGGGCTCCCGCGCTGCGGCGGACGAACTTCCGCGGTCGCACCGTCACCCTGGCCGCCGGCCCGGCCCTCACCGCCGCCGCGGCGGCCGGGGCCGCCGTCGGGGCGCCGAGCCGCCCCGCCGCGGCCGCCGCGCTCGTCGCCGGCCTGTCCTCCGGCGCGGTCGGGCTCTACGACGACGTGGTCGGCGCCCGACCCGAGCAGAGGTCCGCCAAGGGCTTCGCGGGGCACCTGACCGCGCTGCGGCAGGGACGGGTCACCAGCGGCCTGGTGAAGATCGTCGGTGTCGGCGCGGCGGGGGTCGCCGCCGCCGCGCTGCTGGCCGGCGATCCCGCCGTCCGGGCGCACCCGGGGCGCCGCCGGGGTGGCCGCGTCGCCGCGGTCGTCGACGTGTTGCTCGGCGCCGGGGTCGTCGCCGGCACCGCGAACCTGGTGAACCTCCTGGACCTGCGCCCGGGTCGGGCGTTGAAGGCCGGCGTCCTGCTCGGCGCGCCGCTGCTGCCCGGTCCGGCCGGCGGGCTCGCCGCCGGGCCGGTCGGCGCCGCCGCCGCGCTGCTGCCCGCGGACCTCGACGAGCGGGTCATGCTCGGTGACAGCGGAGCCAACGCCCTCGGCGCGCTGCTGGGTGTGGCGCTGGCCGCGCGGACCGGGCCGGTGGGACGGGCCGCCCTGCTCACCGGGATCGCCGCGCTCACCGCCGCCAGCGAGAAGGTCAGCTTCACCCAGGTGATCCAGCGCACCCCGGGTCTGCGCGAACTCGACGCCCTCGGCCGGCGACACTCCTGACGTGGCAACGCCGACTCCCCTCGTCGGCGCCGGTCGGGTCGCCGGCGCCGCGGCGCTGATCGCGGTCCTCACCGTGGCCAGCCGACTGGCCGGGTTCGGCCGTACCGCCGTGTTCACCTGGGTGATGGGGGAGGCCAGCGACCTCGGCGGCATGTACGTGGTCGCGAACACCGTTCCCAACATCATCTTCGAGATCGTCGCCGGTGGGGCACTGGCCAGCCTCGTCGTACCGCTGCTGGCCGGGGCGGTCGCGGCCGGTGACCGGGCGGCGGTGTCGGCGACCACCGGCGCCCTGCTCGGCTGGACGCTGGCCCTGCTGGTGCCGCTGGCGGTCGTGGTCGCGGCCTGTGCCGCGCCGATCATCGGGCTGATCTCGGAGGGCCGGTCCGCCGCCGAGGTCGCCTCCGGCGCGCGGATGCTGCGGGTCTTCGCCCCGCAGCTGCCGCTGTACGGGATCGGTATCGTCCTGACCGGCGTGCTGCAGTCGTACCGGCGGTTCGCCTGGCCGGTCATCGCCCCGCTGCTGTCCAGCATCACGGTGATCGGGGTCTACCTGGCGTTCGCCGCCGTCGAGGGGGTGCATCCGCGCATCGCCGCGGTCGGACGGGGCGGGGAGCTGATCCTCTCCGGCGGCACCACGCTCGGCGTGGCGGTCCTCTCGCTGTCGCTGCTGGTCCCGCTGCGCCGGCTGCGGCTGCGGATCCGACCCCGCTGGCGGTTTCCGGCCGACGCCCGGTCCAGGGTCGGCGGGCTCGCCCTGGCCGGAGCCGCCACGGTGACCGCCCAGCAGATCGCCCTGGTGGTCAGCCTGCACCAGGTCACCGGCGGGCCGACCGGCGCGCCGGTCGTCTTCAACCTGGCGCAGACCGTCTACCTGCTGCCCTGGGCGGTGCTGGCGGTGCCGCTGGCGGTGGCGGCGTACCCCACGCTGGCCGCGGCGTACGCCACCGGTGACGCCGACACGTACCGCGACACCCTGGCCCCGACCGTCCGGCGGGTGCTGCTGTTCAGCTGCCTCGGCGCCGCCGCGCTGACCGGCACCGCCGCCCCGGTGGCCCGGTTCTTCTGGCCGGGCAGCGGTCCGGCCGCCGCCGCCGCGATCGCCGGCTTCGCTCCCGGGCTGCTCGGCTACGGCCTGCTCGCGGTCCTGACCCGGGCCCTGTACGCCCGGAACGCGGCCGGCCCGGCCACCCGGGCCACCGTCGCCGGATGGCTGCTCGTCCCGCTCGCCGCCGTCGCGTTCGCCGCCGTCATCCCGGTCGAGCACCGGGTTCTCGCGGTCGGACTGGCGAACTCGCTCGGCATGCTGCTGGCGGGCGTCCTGCTGGTGGTGGCCGTGGTCCGCGCGGCGGGTCGCGCGGCCGTGGCCGGGCTCGGCCGGGCGGCGCTGGTGGGGCTGCTCGCCGGATCGGTCGCGGCGGCGGTCGGCGCGGCGCTGGTGCCCGGGCTGGCCGACGCCGTCGGAGGTACCCCGGCGAGAGCCGCCGCCCTGCTGCAGGGCATTCTGTCCGGAGTCGTCGTCGGCGCGGTGTTCCTCGCGATCGCGTACCCGCTGGACCGACACGACGTACGTCCGCTGCTGGCCTCGGTGGGCGGTCGCCTGCGCGGGCTGACGGCGCGGGCGGACCGGAACACGGTCGGCCCGGAGGGGAAGGACGAGGAAGGGGGACGGGGGACGCGGTGAGTACCGGAACAGCCGACGACCGGGTTGGCTCGGTCGTCCTGCTGATCGGCTCCAGTACCGGCGGCATCGGCCAGCACGTCCTGTCGCTGGCCCGGGGACTGGTCGCCACGGGCGCCTCGGTCACCGTCTGCGGTCCGGCCGCCACCGAGGAGCAGTTTCGGTTCACCGCCGTCGGCGCCCGGTTCGCTCCGGTGGAGATTCCGGCCAACCCGACCCCGGCCGACGCCCGGGCCGTCGCCGCGCTGCGGCGGGTGCTCGCCGATCCGGTCGACGTGCTGCACGCGCACGGGCTGCGGGCCGGGCTGGTGGCGTTGCTGGCCCGCCCCGCCGCGCCGGTTGTGGTCACCTGGCACAACGCCGTGCTCGCCACCGGGCTGCGCGGCTGGGTCTCCCGGGCCGTCGAGCGGGCCGTCGCCCGACGGGCGCGGGTCACCCTCGGCGCATCGGCCGACCTGGTCGAGCGGGCCCGCGCCCTCGGCGCGCGGGACGCCCGGCTCGCCCCGGTCGCCGCGCCGCCCCTGGCGCCACCCCGGCGGCGACGGGAGGCGGTGCGGGCCGAGTTCGGCGTCGCGCCCGACCAGCCGCTGATCCTCTCGGTCGGTCGGCTGCATCCGCAGAAGCGGTACGACATCCTGGTCGACGCCGCCGCCGGGTGGCGTGCCCTCGACCCGACCCCGGCCGTGATCATCGCCGGCAGCGGGCCGAGCTACCTGCAACTCGCCGCCCGGATCTCCGCCACCCGGGCTCCGGTGACGCTGCTCGGGCACCGTACCGACGTGGCCGACCTCCTCAACGGTGCCGACCTGGCGGTGGTGACCAGTGACTGGGAGGCCCGGCAGCTGTTCGCCCAGGAGGCGCTGCGGGCGGGCGTACCGCTGGTCGCGACCGCCGTCGGTGGGCTGCCCGAGCTGGTCGGGGACGCGGCGGTGCTCGTGCCACCGGGCGACGTGACCGCGGTCGACCAGGCGGTGCGGGAGCTGCTCGGCGACCCGGACCGTCGCGCCGAGCTGGCCCGGCGCGGCCCGGCACAGGCGGCGCGGTGGCCGACCGAGGCCGAGACGGTCGCCACGGTCGCCTCGCTCTACGCCGAACTCACCTCGCCTCCCGGACAGCCGGTGTCCGGCGACTCCACCGGCGGATCCGGCCCGGCGACGGGGCGGGGCTGATGACGCCGTCCGACGCCACCCGGCCCTCCGCGCCGGTGTCGCCGTCCGCCGCCCCTCCCGGGCCGGTGTCCTCGGTCCCGCCGCTCGCGGTACCGGCGTCGCGGCTGCGGCGACTGGTCGCCGTGCCGGCGCGCCGGGTGGCCGCCGTGCTGGCCCGCGGGGCCGGCCAACCGCGCCGAGGGGGCCGGTTCCGGCTCGCCGGTCTCGTACCGGTGGTGCGCCGGTCGGTCCCGGTCCTGCTGATCATGGCGGTGGTGGCACTGGGGGGTGCCGCCCTGGTCGTCCGCCCGGCCGCCGGCGCGTCGGAGAAGACCGCCGACTACGTCGTGCTGGTCGGCGTGCCGGGACTGCGCTGGGAGGATGTCAGCCCGACGACCACGCCCACGCTGTGGCGTATGGCCGAGGGAGGAGCCATCGGCTCCCTGTCGGTCCGGTCCGCGCGCCGGCCGACCTGTCCCATCGACGGTTGGCAGACGCTCGGCGCCGGCAACTTCACCGCCTGGAACGACGAGACCGTCCCGGCCGAGTGCCCGCCCCTGGACGTCACCGTCGAACGGCCGGACCAGTTCAGCGCCCACCTGCCCGGACAGCGCGCCACGGTCAGCTACAACCAGGACACCCTGCGTTGGGGGGCCGTGCCGGGCACGCTGGCCGAGTCGGTCCGCTGCACGGTCGCGGTCGGGCCGGGCGCTGCCGTCGCCGCCGCGCGGCCGTTCGGGCGGGTGGACCGGTACGTCGAGGAACTCCCGCCAGACCCCCGCGAGCTGCTCGCCTCCTGTGTGCTCAGCATCATCGACCTGGGCACCGTCGCCGGCGACGACCCGGCGACGCGGGCCGACGCGGCCCGCCGCGTCGACGCCGCGCTCGCCCGTGTCCTGGCGGCCCGGCCCGAGCGGTCCCTGGTGCTGGTGGCCGGGATCGCCGACACCGACCGCGCGGCGCGACTGCACGTCGCCGTGGCGGACGGTCCCGGCTGGGGGCGGGGCTGGCTGACCTCACGCAGCACCGGGCGGGACGGCTACCTCCAGCTGGTGGACCTGGCGCCGACCGCGCTGGCCGCCCTCGGGCGGCCGGCACCGGAGCGGCTCTTCACCGGTCGGCCGGCCACCGTGGTCGACGGCCGGCCGGCCGACCTGCCAGAGGCGGTCGCCGCGCCGGCGGACGCCGACCGGGAGGCCCAGGCGCAGCAGCGGGTCGCCCGCTGGTTCTTCACGCTCCTGGCGGTGCTGCAGGTCCTGCTCGCGGTCGCGGTGGTGCCGTTGCTGCGCCGGGCGCGTCACCACGCCGGGCCGGGCGGGCCGACCCCGGTACCCCGTCGGGTGGTCGCGACCGTCGAGGTGCTGCTCATCGCGGCGGCGTTGGCGATTCCCGCCGCCCTGGTGGCCGACGTCGTCCCCTGGTGGCGCAGCGAGCGCCCCGGGGTCACCTTCGCGCTGGTCACGGTGGTCCTGCTCGCCGTGGCCACGGCGGGGGTCCGGCTGGCCCGGACCTACGGGCGGACCCTCTGGCCGCTGGGGAGCGTGGCCGCGCTGGCCGCGCTCGTCGTCGCCGCGGACGTGGTCACCGGGGCCCGGCTCCAGCTCAACGGAGTGATCGGCTACTCGGCCCTGGAGGGTGGCCGGTACTCGGGTCTCGGGGTGGTCGGGCTCGGCGTCCTCGTCGCGGGCAGCCTGCTCGCCGCCGGGTGGCTCGCCCAGCGGGTGCGCCGGGAGTGGCGGCCGGCGGTCGTGGTGCTGGTCGGGGTGCTCGGGGTGATCATCGTCGGCAGTCCCTACCTCGGCGGTGACCCGGTGGGTGCGGTGGCGTTGACCGCCGGGGTCAGTGTCGCGGCCGCGATCAGCACCGGCGGTTGGCTCACCCCGGGCCGGGCGGCCTGGGCGACGATCGCCGGCGTGGCGGCGACCGTCGGCTTCGCCGTGCTCGACCTGCGTCAGCCGCCGGACCAGCGGGGCAGCCTCGGTCGCTTCCTCGCCGCCCTCGGTGAGGGCACCGGCGGCCTCGCCGTGCACCGTGCCAGCGCCGCGAACCTGGCGGCGCTGGTCGGTAGTCCCCTGACCGTGCTGGCCCTGGTCGGCGTGGTGCTGGTGTGGTTCGCCCTGCTCCGGCCCTGGGGAGGCCTGAAACGCCTTTTCGGCATCTATCCGGCGATCCGGGCCGGGATGGCCGGAATCACCGTCGCCAGCCTGCTCGGCGGGGTGCTCGGCGGATGCGCGCTCACCGTGGCCGGCGCGGCGGCCGCCCTGGTGGTGCCGATGGCGGCCCTGGCCGCCCTGCGGGTCCTCGACCATGCCGCCGACCGGACCGTGCCCGCGTCGTGGTCGGCGAACCCGGCCGACCTGTAGCACGGGCGACCCAGGGCCGACCCGTGGCGACCTCCGGAACCGGGCGACGGACCGTCGGAGGCGGCCGTCACGCGGCGTGGTGACCGTGCGCCGGCCGGGACGGGCACCGCTCCGACGGCGCGGTGACGGGTGCGGCGGGTGGCCCGGCCCGGGAAGGTGTTACCGTGGAATCCCGTGGATCGCGTGGATCACTTCGCTGATCGGACTCGGTCTGCATGATCACAACTGACGACCACGGGAGCAGGCCTTGGCCCCTTCAGTACGGACGACCAGGCACATCTTCGTCACCGGGGGCGTCGCCTCCTCGCTCGGAAAGGGCCTGACCGCCTCCAGCCTCGGAAACCTCCTCACCGCCCGGGGCCTGCGGGTCGTGATGCAGAAGCTCGACCCGTACCTCAACGTCGACCCGGGGACGATGAATCCGTTCCAGCACGGTGAGGTCTTCGTCACCGAGGACGGAGCCGAGACCGACCTCGACGTCGGCCACTACGAGCGTTTCCTCGACCGATCGCTCTCCGGGAAGGCGAACGTCACCACCGGCCAGATCTACTCCGCGGTCATCGCCAAGGAGCGGCGTGGGGAGTACCTGGGCGACACCGTACAGGTGATCCCGCACATCACCAACGAGATCAAGTCGCGGATCCTGGCGATGGCCGACCCGGACGAGGACGGCCGGACCCCGGATGTGGTGATCACCGAGGTCGGTGGCACGGTCGGGGACATCGAGTCGCTGCCCTTCCTGGAGGCGATCCGCCAGGTCCGGCACGACCTCGGCCGGGACAACTGCTTCTACCTGCACGTCTCGCTGGTGCCGTACCTCGCGCCCTCCGGTGAGCTGAAGACCAAGCCGACCCAGCACTCGGTCGCCGCGCTGCGCAACATCGGTATCCAGCCGGACGCCATCGTCTGCCGCTCCGACCGGGAGATCCCCGACAAGCTCAAGCACAAGCTCTCGCTGTACTGCGACGTCGACCGCGAGGCGGTGATCGCCGCGCCCGACGCGCCGAGCATCTACGACATCCCGAAGGTGCTGCACCGCGAAGGGCTGGACGCCTACGTGGTACGCCGACTCGGCCTGTCGTTCCGGGACGTCGCCTGGGACCGCTGGGACGACCTGCTCGACCGGGTGCACCACCCGCACCGCACCGTCCAGGTCGCCCTGGTCGGCAAGTACGTCGACCTGCCGGACGCGTACCTGTCGGTGGTCGAGGCGATCCGGGCGGCCGGGTTCGCGCACCGGGCCCGGGTGGAGCTGCGCTGGGTGCCCAGCGACGACTGCGTGACCGCCGCCGGCGCGGCGACGGCGCTGGCCGGGGTCGACGGAGTCGTGATTCCCGGCGGGTTCGGCGTCCGCGGCATCGAGGGCAAGATCGGCGCGGTCCGGTACGCCCGGGAGAACCGCATCCCGATCCTCGGGCTCTGTCTCGGGCTCCAGTGCATGACCATCGAGGTCGCCCGGCACCTCGCCGGTCTGGAGGGCGCCAACTCGCTGGAGTTCGACGAGAACGCCGAGCATCCGGTGATCGCCACGATGGCGGACCAGCAGGACATCGTCGCCGGCAGGGGCGACCTCGGCGGCACGATGCGGCTGGGTGCGTACCCGGCGAAGCTGGTCGAGGGGTCGCTGGTCGCCGAGGCGTACGGCTGCACCGAGGTCAGCGAGCGGCACCGGCACCGGTACGAGGTGAACAACGCCTACCGCGACGTGCTCGCCAAGGCCGGCCTGCACGTCTCCGGGACCTCGCCGGACGGCCGGCTGGTGGAGTTCGTGGAGCTGGACCGTTCGCTGCACCCGTTCTTCGTGGCGACCCAGGCGCATCCGGAGCTGAAGAGCCGCCCCACCCGGCCACACCCGCTCTTCGTCGCGTTCGTCGACGCGGTCGTGGCGTACTCGGCCGCGGACCAGCTGCCGGTGGAGTTGGCCTCGAACCCGTCGGGCGCCGACGCCGCGGCGACGGGGGCGGACGACGAGGCACGTTCCGGAGCCGACGGGAGGTCGGCGGCGGCGGAGCCGGGCGACCGGAACGGCCACATCGGACAGGCCCAGCCGGTTCGCGCGAGTTTCCCGTCGTGACCGGCCCCGCCGTCCCCGACCACGGCCCCGTCGCCGACCGCCGGCCGGCGGACGGCGGCCACCGCTACGAGGTGCGGTCCCGTCGGGAGCGGTTCCGGGGCCCGGTCTTCTCGGTGGTGACCGACGAGGTACGGATGCCGGGAGGCCGGGTCGCGGCCCGGGACTACGTGCGGCACGTCGGCGCGGTGGGTGTGGTCGCACTGGACGACCAGGGGCGGGTGGTGCTGGTACGGCAGTACCGGCACCCGCTGCGCCGGGTCCTCTGGGAGCTGCCGGCCGGCCTCGCCGACGTCGCCGACGAGACGCTGCCCGCGGTCGCGCTGCGGGAGCTGGCCGAGGAGGCGGATCTTCGCGCGGCCCGGCTCGACCTGCTGGTGGACGCGCACACCTCACCGGGATGTTCCGACGAGCTGATCCGCATCTTCCTGGCCCGGGACCTCTCCGAGGTGCCGCCGGAGGAACGGCACGTACGCCACGACGAGGAGGCTGAGCTGGAGGTCGTCCGGGTCGACCTGGACGAGGCGGTGGCGATGGTCCTCCGCGGTGAGATCACGAACGCGGCCTGCGTGTCCGGGGTTCTCGCCGCCGCGCGGGCCCGGGACCAGGGCTGGGCTCCCCTGCGTCCCGCCGACGCGCCGCTGCCCTGACCGGCGCCGTCGGGACCCCACGCCACCCACGACCGTCGGCCGGTGGGGTGCCGTGTGGACCGTCGGTGTCGCGCGCGGCCCACCCGCCGTCCCGGCGTCAGCCGGTCACCGGCCGTCCCGAGGCCCGGGCGCGGCCCTGGTCGACGCCGTCCTCGGGCGGCTGACACGTCGTCAAGATCGGCGGTTACCCCCTGTCACAATGCTGGCTGCCTGGATCGGGGCCCGGCCCTAGACTTCCGCGCACGGCACGGTGGACGGTGGCGGCAACGGGGCCGCGCCGCCCCGTGCCGTGGCGCCGGGGCCGGTGACCCGGAGGAAGGGTGTCACGCATCGTGAAGGTCGGGGTTCCCCGCGAGGTCAAGAACCGCGAGTACCGGGTGGCGATCACTCCGGCGGGGGTGCACGAGTTCGTCCGGGCCGGCCACGAGGTCTTCGTGGAGGCCGGTGCCGGTGTCGGGTCGTCGATCAGCGACGAGGAGTTCGCCGCGGCCGGCGCCACGATCCTGGCCGACGCCGAGGACGTGTGGGGCGCCGCCGAGCTGGTTCTGAAGGTCAAGGAGCCGGTGGCCGAGGAGTACGACCGGATGCGCGAGGGGCAGGTGCTCTTCACCTACCTGCACCTGGCCGCCTCCAAAAGCTGTACCGACGCGCTGCTGGACCGCGGGGTGACCGCCATCGCCTACGAGACGGTCGAGCTGCCCGACCGGTCGCTGCCGCTGCTGGCGCCGATGTCCGAGGTCGCCGGCCGGCTCGCCCCACAGGTGGGCGCGTACCACCTGATGCGCAGTGGTGGCGGCCGCGGTGTGCTGATGGGCGGCGTCCCCGGGGTCTACGCGGCCAAGACCGTCGTGATCGGCGCCGGTGTCGCCGGCCGGAACGCGGCGGCGATCGCGCTCGGCATGCAGTCCGAGGTGCTGCTGCTCGACCGGGCCGTGAGCCAGCTGCGCCAGGTCGACGCGATCTACCGGGGACGGGTGCAGACCGTGGCGTCGAACGCCTACGAGATCGAGCGGGCGGTGCTCGACGCCGACCTGGTGATCGGGGCCGTGCTGGTGCCGGGTGCCAAGGCACCGACCCTGATCAGCAACGAGCTCGTCTCCCGGATGAAGCCCGGCAGCGTGCTGGTCGACATCTCGATCGACCAGGGTGGCTGCTTCGAGGACTCCCGCCCGACCACCCACGACGACCCGGTCTACCCGGTGCACGGCTCGCTGTTCTACTGTGTGGCGAACATGCCGGGGGCGGTCCCGGCCACCAGCACGTACGCGCTGACCAACGTCACGCTCCCGTACGCGCTGGAGCTGGCCAACCGCGGCTGGCGTGAGGCGCTGCGGCGGGATCCCGCGCTCGCGCTCGGCCTCAACACCCACGCCGGCCACGTCACCTACGGGCCGGTCGCGGAGGCGCACGGGCTGCCGACCCTGCCGCTGGCGGAGGCCCTCGGCTAGTCCGGGTCGCTGTCACGGGCGTCGCTGTCACGGGCGAAGGGAACGGCACACTGACCGGGCGAGCGCACCTGAGCGGGGACGCCGCACAGGCGTCTCCGACACCGGCCGAGCCGTCCGCCGCGCTGCGGCGGGTGGTACGCAGCTACCTCGACCACCTCACCGTCGAGCGCGGGCTGTCGGCCAACACGCTCGCGTCGTACCGCCGGGACCTGGAGCGCTACCTGGCGAGCCTGGCCGCCGACGGTGTCGAGGACCTCGCCGCGGTCACGCCGGCCCAGATCGCCGGGCACGTGGCCCGGCTGCGGGCCGGCGACGCCGACCACCCGCCGCTGTCGGCCGCCTCCGCCGCCCGAGCCGCCTCCGCGGTGCGTGGCCTGCACCGGTTCGCGGTACGGGAGGGGCTGGTCGCGCGGGACGCGAGCCGCGACGTCCGCCCGCCGGTGCCGCCCCGCCGGCTGCCCCGGGCGTTGGACATTCCCGACGTGCTCCGGTTGCTGGAGACCGCGGGCCCGGTCGGGGCGACCGGTCCGGGCGCGACGCTGCCCCTGCGGGACCGGGCGCTGCTGGAGTTCCTGTACGGCACCGGCGCGCGGATCTCCGAGGCGGTCGGCGCGGTGATCGACGACCTCGACCTGGTCGAGGGGGTGGTCCTGCTGCGTGGCAAGGGCGGCCGCACCCGGCTGGTCCCGGTCGGCGGGTACGCGGTCGAGGCGTTGCGCGCCTACCTGGTGCGGTCCCGGCCGGCGCTCGCCGCCGCCGGCCGGGGCACCCCGGCCGTCTTCCTCAACGCCCGCGGCGGGCCGCTGTCCCGGCAGAGCGCCTGGACCATCCTGCGCCGAGCCGCGCGGCGTGCCGGCCTGCCGGTGGACGGGCCGGGCGCGATATCGCCGCACACCCTGCGCCACTCGTACGCCACCCACCTGCTCGACGGTGGTGCCGACGTCCGGGTCGTGCAGGAGCTGCTCGGGCACGCCTCGGTCACCACCACCCAGGTGTACACACTGGTGACGGTGGACCGGCTTCGCGAGGTGTACGTCACCGCGCATCCCCGGGCACTCGGCTGAATCGTCTTGGGTAATCTCGGCGGGGAAGTGTTGGCCGTGCGCACGGTGTCTCCGCCGAGTCGACACGCCGAGACGGTGCCCACTACGGTGCTGCGACGTGGCGTACAGTCGGCATCGGCGCGACCTCGTGAGGCGGCAACCGAGGTTCGCGGCGGCGCCGCACAGGACGCCGTTCGGCTCCGACGCCGGGCAGTCGTCGGGAGGGGGCGTACGAGGACATGGCTGACAACGGTGACCGTGCCGAGGCGTGGACCTCGACCCTGCGTGAGCAGCAGTCCGCCCTGGATCTCGGTGCCGAGCTCGGCCCTGCCGACCCGGCCGCCTACACCATGCGCAAACCGATCCCGGAGCCGATGCCGCCCGAGCAGCACGGCCCGGCGCGGATCATCGCGATGGCCAACCAGAAGGGCGGTGTCGGCAAGACCACCACGACCATCAACCTGGGCGCCGCGCTGGCCGAGTACGGCCGCAAGGTGCTCCTGGTCGACTTCGACCCGCAGGGCGCGCTCTCGGTCGGGCTCGGGGTCAACCCGCACAACCTCGACCTGTCCGTCTACAACCTGCTCATGCAGGACGACGTCACCCCCGACGACGTGCTGATCAAGACGGACGTGGCCAACCTGCACCTGTTGCCCGCCAACATCGACCTCTCCGCCGCCGAGATCCAGCTGGTCAACGAGGTGGCCCGGGAGATGGCGCTGGCCCGGGTGCTGAAGGGGATCCGCAAGGAGTACGACTTCATCCTCATCGACTGCCAGCCGTCGCTCGGGCTGCTCGCGATCAACGCCCTGACCGTGTCGCACGGTGTCCTCATCCCGCTGGAGTGCGAGTTCTTCAGCCTCCGGGGCGTGGCCCTGCTGTTGGACACCATCGACAAGGTGCGGGAGCGGCTCAACTTCGACCTGGAGCTCGAGGGCATCCTGGCCACCATGTACGACAGCCGCACCACACACTGCCGCCAGGTGCTGCAGCGGGTGGTCGAGGCGTTCGG
>CALGAM010000189.1 GCA_937951935.1 uncultured Micromonospora sp.
CCGGGCACCCGGGCGGGCGTCACGGTTCCACCCCGCCCTGCCGGCCACGCGAGCCGGGACCCGTGACGACACCGACCGACCCACCGATGTTCCCGGAAGCCGCCGTCTAGGGCAGCGCGGCGGCCATCCGGCGGACCGCCTCGGTGATGATCTCCGGGGAGGTTGCCAGGTTGAACCGTGCGTGACCGGCACCACCGGTGCCGAAGGTGGGCCCGGAGACCAGCGCGACCCGCCCACGGGTGAGGAAGACCTCGGCGGGATCGCCGGGCAGCGCCAGTTCCCGGCAGTCCAGCCAGGCCAGGTAGGTGCCGTCCGGCGGCCGGTACCGGACCTGCGGCAGGTGGTCGGCGAGCAGCGTGGCGAGCAGGCGACGGTTGTGGTCGAGACCGGCGAGCAGGTCGTCCAGCCACGGTTCGCCGTACCGGAGCGCGGCGCTGTGCGCGATCACCCCGAAGTGGCTCGCTCCGTCCCCGGCCACCTTCGGCATCCGCGCCAGGTCGGCGGCGGCCTCCGCCCCGGCGATTGCCACCGCGGCCTTCACGCCGGCCAGGTTCCACGCCTTGGAGGCGGAGAACACCGCGAAGCCGCGTTCACTGCCGGGCAGCGACAGGTACGGGCGGAAGGTCACCCCGGGGTACACCAACGGGGCGTGGATCTCGTCGACCACGATCCGGACGCCGTACCGGTTGGCCAGCTCGGTGACGGTGGCAAGCTCCTCCGGCCGGTGCACCGTCCCCGTCGGGTTGTGCGGGTTGCAGAGCAGGTACGCGGCGCGCCGGCCGTCCGCCACCGACGCGGCGAACGCCCGCTCCAGTGCCTCGGGGTCCAGCCGGTGCTCCGCGGTCAGCGGCGCTTCGACCACCCACCGGTCCGCGCCGGCGACGAAACCGAAGAACGGCGGGTAGACCGGCGGGTTGACCACGACCGCGTCGCCGGGGTCGGTGACCAGCTTCAGCACCTCGACGATGCCGAGCATCACGTCCGGAACGAGCCGGGCGTGCGTGGTGTCGAGGTTCCAGCCCCACCGCCGGGCGGCGAATCCGGCGAACGCCTCGACGTAGTCCTCCCCCATCGGATAGCCGGTGTCGCCCCGCGCGACCGCCTCGGCGAGCGCCCGGGCCACCGGCTCGGCGAGCCGCACGTCCATCTCGGCGACCCAGGCCGGGAGGACGTCCGGTGGGTACCGCCGCCACTTCTCGCTGGTCCGGTTCCGCAGTTCCGCCAGGGTCAGGCCGTGCAGAGGGTTCGCCATGTCGGCACACCGTACGCCAGCCGGTGACGGGCGACGTCCCGGCGGGTCCGCACCGCGCGTGGGTGACCGGGTCGCGGAGCCCCGGCCCGGTCGGTCACGCGGCTCGCCACGCGCACCTGCCGGCCGGGGCCACCGGCGAGCTGTCCGGAGCCCGGGCCGGCAGCCGGACGACGAAACGTGCGCCCTGGCCCGGACGGCCCCGGGCCTCGATCGTGCCGCCGTGACCGATGACGACCTCGCGTAGCAGGGCCAACCCGAGGCCCGTGTGCCGGCGCCCACCGCCACCGCTGTGGAACGGGTCGAAGATCCGGGCCGCGGGATCGAACCCGCTTCCGGTGTCGGTCACGGTCAGCTCGACGAGGCCACCGTCACGGCGTACGACGACCTCGATCCGACCGCCGGCGGGCGTGTGGGCCAGGGCGTTGGCGAGCAGCTCGCTGACCACCCGGCGCAGCGCCGAGACCACCCCGAGCACCGGCAGTGGCTCGTCGGGACGGCTCAGGGTCAGCGTCACGCCCTGCTCGTTGGCACGGTCCGTCTCGGCGACGACCGCCGTCTCGGCGAGTGCGGCCAGGTCCACCAGGTCGGCCGTTGGCCGGCCGTCCGGCACGGCCGCCAGCCGGGCCGAGAGCAGCAGGTCGTCGACGACCTCACCGAGTCGCCGGGTGGCACCGATCAGCCGGTCCAGCTCGGTGCGGTAACCGGCCGGCACGCCGGCGTTTCCGGCCCGCCGGGCGAGTACCTGGGCCCGGGTGTGCACCTGGGCGATGGGCGTACGCAGTTCGTGGCTGACCTCGGCGACGAACCGACGCTGTCGGGCGAGTGCCTCGGCGAGCGGCGCGACGGCGCGACGGCCCAGGATCATTCCGCTGGCGACCGCGGCGAACAGCCCGGCCGCCTCGGCCACGGTCAGGGCGAGGAGGAGGTGACGCCGGTCGGCGAGCTGGTAGCGGGCGTCGAAGACCGCCTGCACCACGTCCTCACCCCGGGGCTGGGTCAGGACGAAGTAGAGGGTGCCGTCGCGCCGGACCGTGCTCAGTTGTGTGGTGCGGGTGGCCAGGGTCGCGACCATCGCGTCGGTCACGGGGAAGCCGGCCGGCGCGGGTACCCGACCGGTGATCAGTTCACCGTCGCGGAGGACGAAGAGCCAGGTACAGCCGGGCGGACCGGACGGGTCGCCGTACTCGGCGGAATACGCCAGTTCCCGCCGGATCTGGCGTTCCTGGCCACGTACCAGCATCGTGTAGGCGAGGCCGCCGACGACCGTCACCAGCACCGTCGCCGCGACCCCGACCAGCAGCCCGATGCGCCGCCGGGCCCGTGCGACCACCGCGCGTTCGGCGGCGGCCCAGGAGATTCCCGTCGGCGCCGCCGCCCGCCGGCCGATCCTCACAGCTCACCCAGCCGGTAGCCGAGACCGTGTACGGTCCGCACCACGCCCCGGCCGAGCTTGCGGCGCAGGTAGTACACGTACGTGTCCACGATGGACGGGGCGGTCGCGTCGTCGAAGACCCGGCGGCGCAGCTCGGCCCGGGAGTGAACCACCCGGGGCCGGAGGGCGAGTACCCGAAGCAGCTCGAACTCCCGCGCCGAGAGCGGCACGCGGGTCCCGTCGGGCAGCACGACGTCACGCAGGGCGAGATCGAGTCGGCCGCCCCCGATCGGGAGGGCGTCGGCGCCGTCCGTGGTACGCCGGCACAGTGCGCGCAGTCGCGCGCTCAGCTCGTTGAGGTCGAAGGGTTTGATGAGGTAGTCGTCGGCTCCCGCGTCCAGCCCGGCGACCCGGTCGTCGACCGTGCCGAGGGCGGTGAGCACCAGCGCGCGGGTGCGGACCGCGCGGGACCGCAGCCGGGTCAGCAGGTTGAGCCCGTCGAGCGCCGGCAGCAGTCGGTCGATCACCATCACGTCGTACGGCCGGGTGAGCCCGAGGTGCAGGCCCCGCTGGCCGTCCCGGGCGACGTCGACGTGGTAGCCCTCGTCGACCAGCACCTCGGCGAGCATGTCCGCGAGTTCCGCGTCGTCCTCGACCAGCAGCAGCCGAGGTACGGCAGGTGACGGAGCACTTGCCTTCAGCACATGTCGAGAATCGCACACCCACCCGGACACATAGACTGTGATAGATGTCTCTATGTCGTGTCGGCGGACCGTTGAACCGCTACCATCGGATTCTTCGTGTCAAGCAGAGCGGGGGTTCTCGCCTCACGCCGCACGACCCAGTTCAACACCGGCGTGGTCATCAGCGTCGTGACGAGTGCGACCAGCACCAGGGCCGTGAAGAGGGTCGGGTTCACGATTCCCGCCGCCATACCGACGTTGATCGCGATGAGCTGCATCAGCCCGCGCGCGTTCATCAGGGCGCCGATCCGCAGCGCCACACCCCGCGGCTCGCCCCGCAGCCGGGCCACCGCCCAGCAGGCTCCGAACTTGCCGACGATCGCGAGCGCGACACAGCCCAGCGCGAAGAACAGCACCGACGGCTGCCCGAGCAGCCCGAACTCGGTGTGCAGACCCGAGTAGGTGAAGAAGAGCGGCAGGAACACGACCTGGCAGACCGGGGTGACGGTGGCCACGATCCGGTCGGTCCGGTCGCCGTGCGGCATGATCGCACCCACCGAGAACGCGCCGAAGACCGCGTACAGGCCGATCTCGTCGGTGTACCACGCGACCGCGAAGAGGAGCGCGACCACGGCGAGCATCCGACTCTGGTCGCCGAGCCGGTCGCTGCCCATCAGCGCGGCGACCAGCCGGCGCCCGACGAACCAGAGCAGCAGCCCGAACAGCACCGCGCCGCCGAACGTCACCAGTGCCGGCCCGGGTCTGCCGGAGGCGGTGGCGAGGACGACGGCGAGCAGGATCCAGGCGACCACGTCGTCGAGCGCGCCACTGGCCAACGCCAGCGAACCGTAACGGGTGCCGGCGTGCCCACCCTCGGTGATGATCCGGGCGAGCATCGGGAAGGCGGTGATGGCGAGGGCGACCCCGACGAACGCGGCGGTGACCCCGAGGGAGGCACCGTCCGCCAACACCGGCACGTGCGCGGCGGTGGTGAGCACCAGCAGCGCGCCGAGGCCCAGCGGTGCGAGAATCCCGGCCAACGACACCGCACCGGCGGTGCCGGCCAGCCCGGTGACCGGGTGCGTGGTGAACGCGTACCCGGCCTGGAACATGAAGATGACCAGACCGACCTGCCCGACGACGTAGAGCACCGGGCGGAGCGGTTCCGGGAACAGCGCGTCCTGGACGCCGGGCGCCACCAGGCCGAGCAGGGACGGCCCGAGCAGGACACCCGCCAGCATCTCGCTCACCACCGCCGGCTGGCCGACCTTGCCGAGCAACCACGCCATCAGGCGGCAGAAGAGCAGGATGACCGCGACGGCGAAGAAGAAGCGGGGTGCCAGCTCCACGGGGCTCATGGCGCCCCTCCCTCCGCCCGGGCCGCCACCACCGAACCAGCCACGATCACTTCTGTGCCTCCTCGAAGTAGGTGGCGCACAGCCGTTGGCGCCGTGCGTCGATCACCATCCAGGTGCCGAGCACGAGCTGGACGAGGCTGCGCCAGACGTCGGCCCAGCGGTCCCGCAGCCGCATGGCCCACAGCCGCGGCCGCCCCGGCGGCCGTACGCCGGCCGGGACGAGAAAGCAGGGTCCCCGGTTCGGCAGCGAACGGGTGTGCCGGACGCTGGAGGCCAGGGTGTACCGGCGCAGCACCTCGCGGGCGACCGCCCGCATCATCACCGGCGCCACCCCACGCGCCGGGCAGGCCCGGTTGGCGGTGACGCCGAACGGGATGAAGTGGGCGTCACCGCGCCGCAGCGTCCGCCAGCGGGACGGGTCGAAGGTGTCGTCGGCGGCCACCCCGGTGCGGTGGTAGGCGAGGTGGTTGAACAGCAACACCGACCCGGCCGGGAGGGTCACCCCCGCGTCGACCTCGATCGGGGCCGTGGTCACCCGGTGTGCCACGCCGAACAGCGGATACACCCGCAGCGTCTCGTCGATCACCCGGTCGAACGCGCGGTCCCCCTCGCCGTCGACGTCGTCGAGGGTGTCCAGCAGCTCGCGCTGCGTCGGCGGGTGCTGCGCGACGGCGAGCAGCAGGTGCGCCATCGCCTCGGACATCTGGACGACGGCGGTGTTGAAGTAGGTCCCCTGCAGGTACCAGACGGTCTCCTCGGCGGTGAACGGCGCCGGCAGGGTCACCGGCACGGTGCCGGCGTCCACGCGGGCCCGCAGGTAGCGGGTGAGCCGGTCCCGGCGGTCCATGTGCCGCAGTCCGCAGCACTTCAGCGCGGTGACCACGTCGTCGGCGTTGGCCACGATCAGCGCCCGGGCGTCGGGCGGACACGGCTCGGCGAAGACGAGCTCGTAGTAGACCTCGGCCCAGACCGGCATCATCAGGTCGCGCAACCGGACGTGGCTGGGGCGGTCGGCCGGCAGCCGGTCGAGGGCGCGGCGGGCCGCCGCGCCGGCCAGCTCGGCGGCCCGCCGGTGCGGCACGGCGAGCACCCGGCGGGTCGTTCGGGCGACGGCGCGGTAGCGCTCACCCGCCTCGAGGTGTTCCTGGTGCATGTGCGGGCCGGGGGCCAGCCAGTACCAGAACAGGTCGGACAGGCCCGCGCCCCGACTGCGCCCGCTGGCCGCGGGGTGCGCGTAGACGCGCGCGAAGTGTTCGGGACCGACCAGCGGGCCCGGGATCGGGATGCCCTCGGCGCCGTTGACCCGCGTGAAGATCCACTCACGCAGCCGGATCACCGCCGGGGGCAGCCAGCGCGGCAGGAGCCACCCCGCCGCCCCCACGACGGCCAGGCCCCACAACAGCAGCGGCCACCCGCTCATCCGGGCACCCCCCTCCACACCAGCTCGGGGGTGAGGTCGGCCGGTCGGACCGCCCCGGCGAGGGCCATGGCGCGGGCGACGTCCGCCCGCAGCCAGTCGAGCACCTGCCGTACCCCGGTCTCGCCCCGCGCGGCCAGTCCCCAGACCACCGGCCGCCCGATCCCGACCGCGACGGCGCCGAGGGCCAGGGCGGTGAGGACGTCGGTGCCCCGACGCACGCCACCGTCGAGCAGGACCGGGATCCGTCCCTGGACGGCGTCGACCACCGCCGGCAGCGCGTCGACGCTGGCCGGCACGCCGTCCAGCTGCCGCCCGCCGTGGTTGGAGACCAGGACGGCGTCGACCCCGTGCTCGACGGCCAGCCGGGCGTCGGCCGGGTGCAGGATCCCCTTCAGCACGATCGGCAGTCGGGTGATCTCGCGCAGCCAGCCGATCCGGGCCCAGTCGAGGCGGTCGTCCATGACGATGGTCCGGACCGCTCCGGTCCGGGGATCCCGCATGTTCTCGCAACACAGTCCGGGTGGCAGGTCGAGGAAGCCGTTGCGCAGGTCACGCTCGCGCCACCCGAACACCGGTGAGTCGACCGTGACCACCAGGGCCCGGCAGCCGGCGGCCTCGGCCCGCCGGATCACCCACTCGGTGAAGCCGAGATCCGGCTGCGGATAGAGCTGGAACCACAGCCGGGCCCGCCGGCCCTCGGTGTCCGTCGCCGCGGCGACCGCCTCGATCGGCGTGGTGGCCGCCATGCTCACCACCATCACGGTCCCCGCGGCCGCGACCGCGCGGGCACAGGCGGCCTCCCCGTCGGGATGCGCCAGCCGGTGGAAGGCGGTCGGCGACACCAGAACCGGCAGGGCGAGCTCGTCCCCGAACAGGGTGACCCGCAGGTCGGGGCTGCCCCCGCCGCGCAGCACGCGAGGCAGGATCCGGTACGCGTCGAACGCGGTCTCGTTGGCCCGCAGGGTGCGCTCGTCGCCGGCCCCGCCGGCGAAGAAGTCCCGGTGGGCCGGGTCGAGCCGTCGTTCGGCCTCGATCCGCAGGTCGCTGAGGTTCACCAGGGGGCCCGCACCGGCCGTGGGAGTGCGGTGCGAGCCCACCTGGTCCGCCACCGGGGGCACGGCTCACCCCACGGCGCCGTCGAGGCAGCGGTCCAGGAAGGCGACCAGTGGCGCCCGGTGCACGTCCGGCCGGTTCCACCGGTTCTCCAGGTTCTCCGCCAGGTGGTGGACCGCGACCACCCGGCCGTCGCGGTGATACCGGATCACCGGGTGCAGGTACGCGGCGTCGTGCGCCTGGCCGACCGAGTCCTGGGCGACCCGGCGCGCCATGACGTCGAACGGGTCGACCCGGTCGTGGTCGGGGCCGTACTCGAGGGTGACGAAGAAGGCGTGTTCGACCGGGTGGTCCGCCGTGGCCAGCCCGACCCGGGTGCCGTACTCGACCGGCACCTCCTCGTGGTACCGGGCGTCCGCCCCGGCCACCGTCACCACGTCGGCGAGCACCCCGAACTGCTGCCACAGCCCGGAGCTGCGGTTCACCCGCTCGATGATCGCGTCGGCGATCGGCTCGGCGGCGGCGTCGAGCTTGTCCGCCGGCCACGGCTCGGCGTGGTACCGCCGTTCGAGGATGCGGTGCAACGCGCGCACGCCGTACCGGAAGCCGTGGATGAAACCGCTGGTCGAGCGCTTGAAGTCGCGCTCCTGGGAGAGGGTGCCGGCGAAGAAGAGGTCCGGGACGTTCACCGACTCCCACTCGGCCGTCTGCGCGGGGAAACGGTCGTTGAGGGTCAGCGCCGGCCGGCACCCCTCGTCGAAGATCGACGCGTCGAACCGGAATCCGGTGCAGAGCAGCACCCGGTCGTAGCGCAACTCCCTGGTGACGTCGTCGGCTCGGGAGAAACTGAAGGTCACCCGGTAGCCGTCCGCGTCGCGGGCGATCTCGCGGACGTGCCCGTCGAGGATCGCGTTCGCGGACTTGAGCTGGTACGTGTCGAGGAAGTTGTTGTTCACCGCCCGCAGGTGCCCGACGTAGTGGGTCCGCCAGGCCATCCGGATCGGGCCCGGCCCCGCCACGTGGATGTGGGTGGTGGTCTCCATCAGGTTGTCGGCGGTCTCGAACGCCGAGTTGCCCTTGCCGATGATGAGCACCCGCTGGTCGACGAAGTCCCGGGGATCGACCGACATCTCGGTGTACAGCTCCGCGTGCTCGACACCGGGAATCGGCGGGACGTACGGCTGGGAGACCCCGGTCGCCACCACGACCCGGCGGGCCCGGTGGACGGCGCCGGTCTGGTCGGTGACCGCGAACCCCCCGTCCGCCGCGCGGGCGACCCGGGTGACGCGGGTGCCGTACCGGACCCGGACCCCGGTGGCCGCCGCGAAGTCCGCCAGGTAGCGGACCATCACGTCGGCATCGGGGAAGTAGCGCTCGGTGTAGCGGGTGAACCGCAGCGCCGGGTCGTCACTGAGCAGCGAGTTCCAGTCCAGTCGCAGGTTCAGCTCCGGATCGTCCGAACCGGTGTGCGGCTTGTTGATCGAGATCAGCCGACGGTGCCGCGGAAACCGGGTGAAGAACGCGCCGGGAGCGTCCGCGGACTCCAGCACCAGGTACCGTCGACGGCCGTCCCGCTCGAGGAACGCCGCGAGCTGTAGTCCGGCCGGACCCGCCCCGATGATGAGATAGTCGAGCATCTCTGCGGTCACGCGGCAGACCGTACGGGGCAGAACTCAGAAAAAACTCAGGCCGAACGTGTTCGCGGCACCCGCGCCGGTTCCGTGGACTCACCGCCCGGCCGCGGGTTCAGCCGGTCCACCCTCGCCGGTCGACCGATCCGAGCGCGGTGACCCCGGCCGGGCGGTACGGCCCGCGAACCGCATCGGAAGGCCGAACAGCGGGAACAGCCGCGCCACGTCGAGAAAGTGGGTGATGGCGCGGATCCGGCCGTCCGAGATCTCCAGGACGATCAGCGACCACGGCCCGGTCGGGCGGTACTGGCCGAACGCCGGCATCCCGTTCGCCACCGTGGGCACCAGCCGGGAGCCGCGGCATCCGCTGCCGGTACCGAGCATCCAGTCGCGGATGTCGGCGTGTCCGCGCAACCACAGCGGCAGCGGCGGCATGTTCAGCGTGACGTCCTCGTGCAGCAACGAGGTGAGCGCGGCGATGTCGTACCTCTCGAACGCGCTGACGTAGCGTTCCAGCAGCTCGGACTGGTCGGCGTCGTCCGGGCGCAGGGTGTCGCCGCCGAGGTCGGCCTCGGCCAGCGTGGCCCGGGCTCGCTGGAGCGCGCTGTTGACCGAGGCGATCGACGTGTCGAGCAGTTCGGCCACCTCGGCGGCGGACCAGGCGAGCACGTCCCGCAGAATCAGCACCGCCCGCTGCCGCGCCGGCAGGTGCTGGAGTGCCGCGACGAAGGCGAGCCGGATCGACTCCCGGGCCACCGCCACCTCGGCCGGGTCGCCGGCGGCGAGCAGCGCGTCCGGGACCGGGCCGACCCACCGGTCCTCCGGCAGCGGCTCACCGGGCACCGACCGGGCGCCACCGGCCGGGCCGAGATCCATCGGGCGGGCACGACGTCGCGCGCCGTCCAGCATGGTGAGGCAGACGTTGGTCGCGATCCGGTACAACCACGACCGCAGCGACGCCCGGCCCTCGAACCGGTCGAGGCCGCGCCAGGCCCGGACCATCGTTTCCTGGACGGCGTCCTCGGCCTCGAAGGCCGAGCCGAGCATCCGGTAGCAGTAGCCGAGCAACTCACCCCGGTACGCCTCCAGGCGCAGGTCAACAGGATTTACGGCGGCCACGTCGCGCACCGGCCCAACGTACCCGGCCCCCCTGTCAGACACGGCTCGGGCCGGCCGCGGCACCGGCGCCCGCGAGAAATCTCCCGGCCGGATCGCGATGAGTTTCCGAGGGCTCCGAGGTCTACCCCCGTGACAGCCACGAACGTGACAGCCACGGACGAGAAAGGTGGGCGAAACACCGTGACGCAGTGGAGCAACCCTGTCCAGGGCACCGGCCGGTACGCGGAGATCAACGGCGTCAACCTGTACCACGAGACCCACGGCACCGGCACTCCCCTGATCCTGCTGCACGGCGGGCTCGGCTCCGGCGACATGTTCGGTCCGATCCTGCCCACGCTGGCCGAGCGCCACCAGGTGATCACCGTCGACTTCCAGGGACACGGGCGGACCGCGGACGTCGACCGGCCGCTGGACCCGGACCTGTTGGCCGACGACATCGCGGCGCTGATCGACCACCTCGGGTTGGACCGGCCGCACGTCGTCGGTTACTCGCTCGGCGGCGGGGTGGCGCTGCGCGTCGCGGTGCGACACCCGGACCGGGTCGGCCGGCTCGTGGCCGTCTCGGCGTTCATCCGGTCGGACGCCGTCTACCCGGAGATCCGGGCCCAGCAGAGCCAGATGGGCGCGGCCGCCGCCGAGTTCATGAAGGACACCCCGATGTACCAGCTGTACCAGCAGGTCGCGCCGCGCCCCGAGGACTTCCCCCGGCTGCTGGACAAGATGGGTGCGGCGATGGCGAAGGGCTTCGACCTGACCGAGGAGGTCCGCGGCCTCCGGGTGCCCACCCTGATCGTGGCCGGCGACGCCGACATGGCCCCGCCGAGCCACTTCGTCGAGACCTTCGCGCTGCTCGGCGGCGGCCGACAGGATGGCGGCTGGATGGGCGAGGGCCGGCCGAGGGGCGGGCACGCGCTGGCCATCCTGCCCGGCTGCACCCACTACGACATCTTCGTGTCACCACTGTTCGCCGCGGTCACCCTCGCCTTCCTCGACGACCGGCGGGGCTGAACCCGCCCGGCCACCGTCACCACGGCGAACACCCCGACGGGTCAGGCGATCGGCCCGGTCAACCGGTCGAGCAGGTCGGCGGCGCGGACGACGTCCGCGTCCAGCGGCCGGTCCGGGTCGATCGCCGGTACGACCTCGGCCAGCCGGTCGAACACGGCGGCACAGGCCGGGGCGGTGGGGGTCCGTGCGCCGACGTGCCCGGCCTGGCGCAGCCCGACGGCCAGCGTGCCGCAGAGCAGCCGGAGCAGCCCGGCCTGGTCCACGGCACGCAGCGCCGCCTGGGTGCCGAACGGCACCACGTCCTGGTTGTGCAGGTTGGTCGGCAGGCTCTGCATGCTCGCCGGGGTGGCGGCGCGGCGGATCTCGGCGACGATCGCGGTCGCCGCCAGCTGCACGCCCTGCAGGCCGTGCTGGCGCCCGGGCCCCGCCGCCAGCATCGGCGGCAGGCCTCCGTTGCGCGCCGGGTCGACCAGCAGGTCGAGCTGCCGCTCGACGAGGTTGCCGAGCTGGGCGGCGACCAGCGCCAGCACGTCGGCGGCGAAGGCCGCCGGCTGGCCGAAGAAGTTGCCGCCGTGCAGCACCAGGTCGTCGTCGGGGAAGAACAGCGGGTTGTCGCTGACACCGCCCAGGTCCGCCGCGACCACCCCGTCGACGTACCGCAGCGCCTCCTCGGCCGCGCCGAGCAGTTGGGGCGTACAGCGGATGCTGTACGCCTCCTGCAGCGGCCGGTCGCCGGAGGGCACCGCGCCGGCGAGCAGCCTGCGCATCCGGGCGGCGACGTCGACGGCGGCCGGATGGCCGTACGCGGCCAGCAGACGGGGGTGGAGGAACTGGTTGGGGTCGCATCCGAGCAGGTCGACGAGGAGACAGGTGAGCAGCTGGGCCGCCCGGTGGGCGGCCCGGACGCCATCCAGGGCGAGCGCGGTGGCGGCGGTGGTCAGCGACGTGCCGTTGACCAGTGCCAGGGCGTCCCGCCCGTCCAGGACGAGCGGGGCCAGGCCGGCCCTCTCCAGCGCCTCGGACGCCGGCATCCGCCTCCCGTCCAGGTAGGCCCAGCCCCGGCCACGCAGGGACTGCGCGGCGTAGGCGAGTGGGATCAGGTCGCCGCTGGCCCCGACCGAACCGAGCCGTGGCATCGCCGGCACGAACGTCGTACCCAGCATCGCGGCCAGGCCCTCGACGACCCGGACGGAGACCCCGGAGGCTCCCTGGGCGAGCGACCAGGTCCGGACCAGCATCGTGGCCCGCACCACGGCCGGGTCGAGCTGCGGACCCTGGCCCGCCCCGAGGTGGGCGAGGGTGTTGTCGCACTGGTCGGCGTCGTCGTCCCGGCCGGCGAAGCCGACGAGCGCCCCGAAGCCGGTGGTGGCGCCGTACACCGGGCGGTCGTCGGCGTCGAGGACGGCCCGCAGGTGGTCACGGGAACGGCGTACCCGGTCGCGGACCTCGTCGGTGACCGCGACGTGCAGTGGTGCCGCGGCCCGACGCAGGTCCGACGGCCGCAGCGGGTGGGTCAGGTCGACGGTGTGGACGGTGGCGGTCCCGGTCTGGGTGGTCACCGGGCCGACCGTAGCCGGGAAATATCAGAACGGTCTGAGTAATCTCTGATGACCGACCGCTACCGTCCGGGCGCATGACGCACGAACGCCCGACCAGGCACGATTACGTGATCATCGGGGCGGGGCCGGCTGGTCTGCAACTCGCCGCCCTGCTGGAACGCGACGGCCACGACTACGTCGTGCTGGAGGCCGGCAGCGGGCCGGGCACCTTCTTCGCCACCTTCCCGCGGCACCGCAGGCTGATCTCCATCAACAAGGTCCACACCGGATCCACCGACCCCGAGTTCAACCTGCGGATGGACTGGAACTCGCTGCTCAGCGACGATCCGAACCTCCGCTTCGGCCGGTACAGCCGTCGCTACTTCCCGGACGCCGACGACCTGCGGCGCTACCTCGCCGACTTCGCCGCGGCGACCGGGGTCCGGGTGACCTACCAGACCCGGGTGGTCCGGGTCGGCCGCGACGCCGACGGGTTCACCGTCGTCGCCGCCGACGGCCGGACCTGGCGTGCCCGCCGGCTGGTGGTGGCGACCGGTGTCTCCCAGCTCTACGTGCCGCCGATTCCCGGGATCGAGCACGCCGAGCGGTACGACACGGTCAGCGTCGACCCCGACGACTTCACCGACCAGCGCGTCATGATCATCGGCAAGGGCAACTCCGGGTTCGAGACCGCCGACAACCTGATCGAGACGGCCGCGGTCATCCACGTCGCCGGCCCGCACTCGATCCGGTTCGCCTGGCAGTCGCACTACGTCGGCCACCTGCGGGCGGTGAACAACAACTTCCTCGACACCTACCAGCTCAAGTCGCAGAACGCCGTGCTCGACGGCACGGTCGAGGCCATCGAGCGCCGTCCCGACGGCGGTTACCGGGTCAGGTTCCGGTACGCCCGCACGGTCGAGGCGATCCGGGAGATCGACTACGACCGGGTGATCGTCTGCACCGGGTTCCGCTTCGACGCGTCGATCTTCGACGACACGTGCCGGCCACGCCTGGTGATCAACGACCGGTTCCCCGAGCTGACCTCGGCGTACGAGTCCACCACCGTCCCCGACCTGTACTTCGCCGGCACGCTCACCCAGCAGCGCGACTTCAAGAAGTCGACCAGCGGATTCATCCACGGCTTCCGGTACGGCGTCCGGGCGCTGCACCGCATCCTCAACGCCCGCTACCACGGGGTCGGGTGGCCGTTCACCCCGGTCGACGCGACCCCGGACGCGATCGCCGACGCCATCGTCGCCCGGGTCAACCGCTCCTCGGCCCTGTGGCAGCAGTTCGGCGTGCTCGGCGACGTGGTGGTGCTCCGCGGCGGCACCGCCGCCTACCTCGAGGAGGTGCCGGTGGCGTACGTCGCCGACGGCGGGCTCGGCGCCGGCTCCGCGCTCGTCACCACGCTGGAGTACGGCGCCCACCACGACGCGGTGGACCCGTTCGACATCACGGTGCCCCGGCCCCGGGAGAACGACGCACAGGCGGCGCACGACGCCAGCTACCTGCACCCGGTCGTCCGCCACTACCGGGACGGGAGGGTGGTCGCGGTACACCACATGGCGGAGAACCTCGAGAACCAGTGGAACCTGCCCACCGTCCACCAGCAACCGCTGGCGGTGTTCGTGAAGGAACGGTTGGCCGATGACGGTGAGTGAGTCACCGCGGCCACCGGGGACGGACCGTCTCCGGGCCGCGGCACCGCGCCACCCGCTCCGGACGCCGCGGAACCCCGCGTCCGGCACCGAGGGGGTCTACCCGCAGGTGATCCTCGACCTGCTCGCCGCCGGCCGGGACCGGCCCGTCTTCGAGCACGGGCCGCGGACCGTCGACGCGGACGAGATGCTCGACCTGATCGGCCGGCTCGCCGTCGGGCTGCGTGAGGCCGGCGTCGGCCCCGGCGACGGGGTGGCCCTGGTCCTCGGGGTGACGCCGGAGGCGTTCGCCGCCACCATCGCCGCGCAGGTGGTGGGCGCCCGGGTCGCCGGGGTACGCCCCGGGCTCACCTCCGGCCAGCTCCGGCACATCCTCGGTCAGCAGATCGCGGCGGTGCTCGTCGACGCCTCGACCGCGACCCCGCGGCTACGGTCGGCGGCGGCCGGCCTCCGGCTGCTGGCGGTCGGCCCGGTCGACGGCGCACCCGACCTCACCGCGACCCCGGCGCCCGCCAGCCCGCCGACCCCGGCGGGACGCCCGGACGACATCGCCCGGGTCATCTACACCAGTGGCAGCACCGGCGATCCGAAGGGCTGCCTGCAGACCTACGCCGCGCTGGGGCGCGCCTGGACGCCGTACCCGGACCGCTGGCCCCCGGCGATCCGCGACCTCGCCGGCAAGCTCGACCGGTACCTGGTCTTCGGCTCGCTGAGCAGCCAGGTCATGATCGAGTACGGCATCCTCACCCTGGCCGCCGGCGGCACCATGGTCGTCGCCGAGCCGCCCCGGGGTCCGGAACCCTTCCTCCCCGCCGCCCTGGCCCGGCACCGGGCCACCGCGAGCGTGATCACCGTACCCCGGCTGGCGAAGCTGGTGGCCCTCCAGCGTGCCGACCCGGTCGACCTCAGCGCGCTGCGCGCCCTGCTGGTCTCGGGCTCCCCGCTCGACCCGGCCCGGCTCGCCGAGGCGATCGCGGTGCTCGGCCCGGTCGTCTACCACGGCTACGGCCAGACCGAGACCGGCATGATCTCGATGGTGACCCCGGCGGAGCTGAGCGCCGCCCTCGCCGACCACGCCGCCACCGACCCCCCGCCGGCCGTTGTCGCCTCGGTGGGCCGTCCGCCGGCAGCCGTCCGGGTGCAGGTTCGCGACACCGACGGCCGACCGGTGCCGGCCGGCACCGCGGGCGAGCTGTTCGTGCGTACCCCGGCCCAGGCGTGCGGCTACTGGGCGGAGCCGGCGGAGACCGCCGAGGTCTTCGTGGACGGTTGGGTGCGCACCCGCGACCTGGCCCGCGTCGACGCCGACGGGTACCTGCACCTGCTGGGCCGGACCCGGGACGTCGTCATCGTGAACGCCAACCTCGTGTACGCGGGGCCGATCGAACGTACCCTCGCCACCCATCCCGACGTGGCCGAGGCGTACGTCGTGGCCGCACCGGACGAGGAGACCGGCGAGGCGGTACACGCCTTCGTCGTCCCCGCCGGGGACCGCCGTCCCGATCCGGACGCACTGCGGGCGCTGGTCCGGCGGCGGCTCGGCGAGGCGAGCGTTCCCCGGGTCGTCACCGTGATCACCGAGGTGCCCGTCGCGCCCTCCGGCAAGCCCGACAAGCGGCGTCTGCTGGCCGGCGGCGGGTGACGGGCCATCCGGGGCCGCGCGAAGCTGAATCGAGGATTGTCGCGCCACCACCCGCGGGTGGAAACACCGGGGGGTGTCGGAAGTCCGACAGTGCCTGGAGCAGACTGACCCCCATGGTCAAGACGGTACGGCCACGCAACTACAGCGAGGTGTGCTACGTCGGGCACTACTTCTGCCAGGGCTACCCCGTGGTCATGGATCTGACGGGCCTGAGCAACGAGGAGGCCCTTCACCTCGTCGACTTCGCCGCCGGCCTGGTCGTGGGCCGGGACGGCGCGATGGAACGGGTGGCCCCGAAGGTGTTCCTGCTCCAGCCCCGACCGGTGGCCCGGCAGAGCACGCCGACGCCGGTCGGTTGACCGGCGCCGATCCGGGTGCGGCCACACTCCCGAGGATCCCGACGAACGCCCCGGAACGGGACGGACGGCGGGGGAGCCGGGGCCGCACCACGGGTCGCCTCCGGTGTCCCCCGGCGGCCGGTGGCGTCGCCCCGGGGCGGGCCCGACCCCGGCGTACCGCCGGCGACGACGCCCGACCCGCCCCTGGCGTCACCGGCCCCGTACCGTGGTCGCCGCGACCCCCGCGCCGGGCGGGAACGGGGACGATGCGGCGGCCGGGCGCGATCCCTCCGGCTACGGCATCTGCACCGGGTACGCCCCCGGGCCGTACGGCATCGAACTGGGCTGCACCGGAAGGGTGTCGCGCCGCTCGGCCTGGACGAACCCGGCCGAACGGTACGGCACCTGTGGCCACCCGCCGGCCTCGTGGAACAGCCGCAGCGCGGTCGCCACGACCTCGGCGAGCGGCTCGTTCGCCTCGATCTCGATCGTCGCCCCGGGCGTGTCTATCCGGACCTTCGTCTGGTGCGCATCCCTGTCGTCCGGTTTCGCCGACCGGGCGTCGTCACCCGACGTCTCCCTGGTCTGCGTCTCCCCGGTCTGCTCCGACGACGTCGACACCGCCGGTGCGGCGGCCGGCGGCGGAGGCGAGGAGGCGGCCGGGGTCGGCACCGGCGACGCCGGCGCCTCCTCCGGCTGGACCTGCGGCTCCGGCGGCGGAGACGTTTCCGGAGGCGTGGGCTGGGCGGGGACCGACCCGGAGAGTGACTGCTCAGGCTGCACGGGACGGAGAGGCTGGCTTGTCACGGCCACAATTCTGCGACCGCCGGCCCGCGAGCCGCCACGTCCTGCGCCGGCGGCCGGCGTATCGGCCGTCACCTCGGGCGTCAGCCCGCCCCGCCGCCCGGTGCTCCGCTTCGCACCAGTTCGCGGCACTCCGACCGCTCCGGGTCGCGCCCGTCGAACTGGGTTCGGTACAGCTCGGCGTACCGGCCCCCGGCGGCGAGCAGTTCCTCGTGGGTACCGCGTTCGACCACCCGCCCGTCCTCGATCACGAGGATCTGGTCGGCGGCCCGCACGGTGGAGAGCCGGTGCGCGATCACCAGCGCGGTCCGGTCGGCCAGCGCCTCGGCCAGCGCCGCCTGCACCGCCGCCTCGGAGGTCGAGTCGAGGTGGGCGGTCGCCTCGTCGAGGATCACCACGCGGGGCTGGGCGAGCAGCAGCCGGGCGATGGTCAGACGCTGACGTTCCCCACCGGAGAGCCGGTAGCCACGTTCGCCGACCACGGTGTCCAGCCCGTCCGGCAGCGCCGCGACCAGGTCGTCGATCCGGGCCCGGCGCAGCGCGCCCCAGATCTCGGCGTCGGTCGCCTCCGGCCGGGCGAGCAGCAGGTTGGCCCGGATGGTGTCGTGGAAGAGGTGGCCGTCCTGGGTGACCAGCCCGACGGTCTGGCGGATCGAGTCGGCGGTCAGGTCCCGTACGTCGACGCCGGAGAGCCGGACCGCACCCGCGTCGACGTCGTAGAGCCGGGGTACGAGTTGCGCGATCGTCGACTTGCCGGCGCCCGAGGAGCCGACCAGCGCCACGAGTTGCCCCGGCTCGACCCGGAACGACACGTCGCGCAGCACCTCGGTTCCGCCCCGGGTGTCCAACACCGCCACCTCCTCCAGCGAGGCGAGCGAGACCCGGTCCGCGGACGGGTAGCTGAACCGGACCCCGGCCAGCTCGATCGAGACCGGTCCCGCCGGCACCGGGCGGGCGTCCGGTCTCTCGGTGATCAGCGGCTTCAGGTCGAGCACCTCGAAGACCCGCTCGAAACTGACCATGGCGCTCATCACCTCGACCCGGGCGCTGGCCAACGCGGTGAGCGGGGCGTAGAGGCGGGTGAGCAGCAGGGCGAGCGCGACGACGCCACCCGGTTCCAGCTCGCCACGCAGGGCGTAGAAGCCGCCGAAGCCGTACACGAGGGCGAGAGCCAGCGCCGAGACCAGGGTGAGCGCGGTGACGAAGACCGTCTGGACCATGGCGGTTCGTACCCCGATGTCCCGAACCCGGCCGGCGCGGAGGGCGAACTCGGCCGACTCGTGGGCCGGGCGTCCGAAGAGCTTCACCAGCGTGGCCCCGGGCGCGGAGAACCGCTCGGTCATCTGGGTGTTCATCGTCGCGTTGTGGTGCGCCGCCTCGCGTTGCAGCCGGGCCAGCCGGCTGCCCATCCGTCGCGCCGGCAGCACGAAGACCGGTAGCAGCACCAGGGCGAGCAGGGTGATCCGCCAGGAGATGCCGAGCATCACCACCAGGGTGAGCAGCAGGGTGACCAGGTTGCCGACCACTCCGGAGAGGGTGTCGCTGAACGCCCGCTGGGCACCGACGACGTCGCTGTTGAGTCGGCTCACCAGGGCACCGGTGCGGGTACGGGTGAAGAAGGCCACCGGCATCCGCTGCACGTGGTCGAAGACGGCGGTCCGCAGGTCGAGGATCAGCCCCTCGCCGATGCGCGCCGACAGCCACCGGTTGAGCAGCCCGAGCCCGGCCTCGACCACCGCCAGCAACGCGATCAGGACGGCGAGTCGGACCACCAGGGCGGGGTCGCCACCACCGACGATGGTGTCGACCACCCGGCCGGCCAGCACCGGGGTGCCGACGGCCAGCACCGCGAGCACGACGCCGAGCAGCAGGTAACCCCCGAGCAGCCGGCGGTGCGGCCGGGCGAAGCCCCCGATCCGGCGGAGCGTGGCCATGGAGAACGGCCGCCTGTCCTGCTGGGCGTGGGCCATCCGGTACATCGAATGCCACGCGGTCACTTCCATGCTCATCGCGTCGCCCCCTCGCCCGGCCGCGTGATCGGCGCCGACCTCTCCGGCGCGAACCGCCGGCAACCGTGCCGGCGGGCACCGACCCTAGAACCTCGACCAAACTTGAGGTCAAGGTGGTCACGAGCGCGGCCGGGCCGGTGGGCGGGGCGGGTGGGATGCGCGTTCCCCGGGCACCGGGTCGGGAGGGCGGACCGGTCGGTGGACGCGCCGCGCGCGTCGTGCCGGCCGGGGAGGACGCGCCCACTCCGGCGCGCCCTCCCCGGCCGGCGTCGTCACACGATCGGCCGGCCTTCGACGGTTCAGTTGCTCAGGCAGGAGACGCCGTTCAGCACGAACCCGGTCGGTGCGTAGCCGGGAGCGTTGGCCAGGTATCCGATGACGTGCGTCTCGTCCGGCAGGATCACCGGGTCGTAGGCGGGGTTGCGGACCGTCACCACCCCGTCGAGCTGCTCGACCAGCTCGGCACCCCAGACGGCGACCAGCTCGCTGTCGCCCGGGGTGGCCCAGGACAGCGTCCAGCCGTCGATGGGCTCCGGCCCGGTGTTGCGCACGGTCAACTCGACCTGCGTACCGGTGTTCCACTGTGACAGGACCCGGTGGTCGACCGCGCAGGCCGCGACCGCCCCGGTGGTCACCGTCACCGGCGCCGACAGGGCCGAGTAGTTGCCGGCCTCGTCACGGGTTCGCACGGCGAAGGTGTACGTCGTACGGGGGTCAACCCGCTCACCTGCACCGAGGTACGGGGAGACCAGGGCGGCAGCAGCCAGACCCTCGCCACCACGGTGTCCTCGCCCGGGGTGATCGAGAGAACCTCGTAGAGGGCGAGCTGGACGTTGTCGGTGGAGGGGTTCCACGCCAGGTCCACCGTGGTTTCCGTCACCCCGGTCACCCGCAACCCGGTCGGGGTGGTCGGCGGCTCGTCGTCACCGGGCGGCATGACCAGGCGCAGTGTCTCGCTCGAGGGCGACCCGTTGCCGGCCGCGTCCCGCGCCCGAACCGAGAACAGGTACAGCCGGGACGGTCGCAGCCCGGTGAGACGGATGCTGTTCGTCGTCGTCTGGTACACCGACAGGATGTCGGTGAAGGTCACCGTCACCTCGTACCGGTCCACACCCACGTTGTCGGTGGAGGGTTCCCAGGTGAGCAGGACCGTGCTGGTGGTGATCTCGGCGACGGTGATCGGGCCGGGGACGCTCGGCGGTTCGGTGTCGGTGTCGGCGTACGCCGGGACGGCACCCACGGCGACCAGGACGCCCGTCAGGACGGAGAGGAGCAGACCGCGGATCCCCCAACGGGGACTCCGGGACGGACGGTCGTACCCATGGTTCCTCACTTTCGACTGTCGACGTCGGTCGATCCAACGCCAGACATTCATGATGAGCGATGTTTTTGTGATGCGGAATCGGCTGCCCGGCCGTTGCCGGCCATCCGCCGAAGCCGCCGGTAGGCGGCGCTTCCGAATCGACCGCCCCTGGATTCGCGGTGCCGTCGCCCGCCCGCCACGGGCCGGGTACGACGCGCGGTCCGCCCCGCACCGC
>CALGAM010000190.1 GCA_937951935.1 uncultured Micromonospora sp.
ATGGCGAAGGCCCTCTACGGCCACGTGGGCGCGGCGCCCGACCGGCGTCTGCTCGACGAGGTCACTCGACTACGTGCCCGGGTCCAGGCGCTCGAGCTCGAGACGACGCGGTTGCGCGCCGAGAACGATCGGCTCGCGGCAGCGGTCGCCGAGGCAGATGACCTGCTCCGGCTGGCCGAGCCCGCGCTGACCTGACCTCCGGGCGTCGGTGAACCGACGCCCCGTCTGGCACAACTGAATCGCACAAAATCGCGCGCCGACACATTCGTGGCGGCGCGCAGTTTTGTGTTTCGGGCGGTGCCGCGTCGGGTGTCGAATTCGGGTCGGCGGGGATCGGGGGCGTAGTATGCCGGACTGCGCCCGGACCCGCGTGCCGGAGGCGCACGCCGTCCCGCCGTGCCGGCTCGACCAGCCGGAACGTCAGCGGTCCCGGATGATCCGATACGCTGGTCGGCGCGCGGCGAGTCGTGGCCGACCTGCGCCTGGGTTACCCTGCGGGTCGACCAGTCCCCCAACCGCCGGAGGCGAGCCATCGAGCCGGCGGTCAGGGGCCCGGCGGGCGCATCGCGGCCGGCCGGGACGCCCCGCCGAGCCGGGCCGAAGCGCCGGATCGACACCGGCGGCGAGTCCGCCCGGCGGTCCGCGGGCCGACAATCCGGGTGCGGCACGTCGGACGAGGAATGCGAACGTGTATCTCAAGAGCCTGACGGTGAAGGGCTTCAAGTCCTTCGCCTCCAGCACGACGTTCCGGCTGGAGCCGGGGATCACCTGTGTGGTGGGGCCGAACGGCTCGGGCAAGTCGAACGTCGTGGACGCCATCGCCTGGGTGCTCGGCGAACACAGCGCCAAGGCGCTGCGTGGCGGCAAGATGGAGGACGTGATCTTCGCCGGCACCGCCGGCCGGCCCCCGCTGGGCCGGGCCGAGGTGACGCTCACGATCGACAACAGCGACGGCGCCCTGCCGATCGAGTACACCGAGGTGTCGATCACCCGACGGATGTTCCGCTCGGGTGAGAGCGAATACGAGATCAACGGCGACTCCTGTCGGCTCCTCGACATCCAGGAGCTCCTCTCCGACTCCGGCATCGGCCGCGAGATGCACGTGATCGTCGGCCAGGGTCAGTTGGACGCCGTACTGCACGCCAAGCCGGAGGACCGGCGGGCGTTCATCGAGGAGGCGGCCGGGGTCCTCAAGCATCGCAAGCGCAAGGAGAAGGCGCTGCGCAAGCTCGACGCGATGCAGGTCAACCTCAACCGGCTCACCGACCTGACCGCGGAGCTGCGCCGCCAGCTCAAGCCGCTCGGCCGGCAGGCCGAGGTGGCCCGGCGGGCCGCCGGTATCCAGGCCGACCTGCGCGACGCCCGGCTGCGCCTGCTCGCCGACGACCTGGCCACGCTCCGGGCCACGCTCGACAAGGAGATCGCCGACGAGGCGGCACTGCGGCAGCGGCGCGAGGAGGTGGAACGGGAGTACGCCGAGGTCCAGACCCGCCTGGCGGAGCTGGAGGCCGAACTCGCCGCGAGCGCCCCGCTGCTGGCCCAGGCCCAGGACACCTGGTACAGGCTCTCCGCGCTCACCGAGCGTTTCCGGTCCACCGAACAGCTGGCCCGGGAACGCCTGCGCCACCTCAGCGCCACCCCGGACGACGAGCGGTTCGGCCGCGATCCGGACGAGCTGGAGGCCGAGGCCGCGGCGGTCCGGGAGCAGGAGGAGGAGCTGCGCGCCGCGCTCGTCGAGGACCAGATCCGGCTCGCCGAGGCGGTGGAGCACCGCCAGCAGCTCGAACGCCAGCTCGCCGAGGCGGAACGGGCACTGGTCGCGGCCGCGAAGGCGATCGCCGACCGGCGGGAGGGGCTCGCCAAGCTGGCTGGGCAGGTCAACTCGGCGCGGGCCCGGACCAGTTCGGCGGCCGAGGAGATCGAACGTCTCGCCGCCGCCTACGCGGACGCGCAGCTGCGGGCCGAGGCGGCACAGGCCGAACTCGACGCGGTGGCGGAGCAGTCCAGCGAGGCGGACCGGGACAACGCCGAACTCGACGCCCGGTACGCCGAGGCGGTCGCCGCCGAGGAGGCGGCGGCGGCGACCGTGCGTACCCTCTCCGACGCCGAGCGGGCGGCGGAGAAGGAGGCGGCGACCTGGAAGGCCCGGGAGGAGGCGCTGGCCATGGGGCTGCGCCGCAAGGACGGGGCGGGGGCGTTGCTGGCCCGCGCCGAGCAGGTGCCCGGCCTGCTCGGCGGTTTGGCCGGGATGCTCACCGTCGCGCCGGGCCACGAGGCGGCGCTGGCCGCCGCGCTCGGCGGGCTCGCCGACGCGGTCGTGGTCGCCGGGGTCGACGAGGCCGCCGAGGCGATGCGTTGGTTGCGGATCTCCGACGCCGGGCGCGCCGAGTTCCTCATCGGCAACCAGGCCGGACCGGGCATGATCGGCTCCGCCGACGCGCTCCGTCCGGCGCTGCCGCCCGGGGCGCGGTGGGCGCCGGACCTGGTCGGCTGCCCCGACGAGATCCGGCCGGCGGTGCACCGGGCGCTGCGCGACGTCGTCCTGGTCGACAACCTGCAGGCGGCGACGCAACTCGTGGCGGAGCACCCCGAACTACGCGCGGTCACGCCCGACGGGGACGTCATCGGCGGCTACACCGCCGCCGGCGGCTCGGCCAAGGCTCCCAGCTACCTGGAGGTCCAGGCCGCCGTCGAGGAGGCCCGGGCGAAGCGGGCCGCCGCCGAGCGGACCATAGCCGAGTTGCGCGAGCAGCTCGCCGCCGCCCGCGAGGAGGTGGCCGAGCGTAGGGCGGAGGTCGCCGCCGCGGCGGCGGTCAAGCGCGAGGCCGAGGGACAGCGCAACGCCGCCGCCCGCCGGCTCGCCGAGCTCGGCGCCGCCGCCCGGTCGGCGAAGGCCGAGATGGAACGGCTCGCCGAGTCCCGGGCCCGCGCCGAGCAGGCCCGGGAACGGGATCTGGCGGCCCTCGCCGAACTGGAGGAGCGGCTGCGGGTCGCGGAGGCGACCCCGATCGACGCCGAACCGTCGACCGAGGAGCGCGACGAGATCGCCGCGTCCCTGCCGCAGGCCCGGCAGAACGAGATGGAGGTCCGGCTCGCGGTCCGGACCGCCGAGGAGCGGGTCGCCTCGATCGCCGGCCGCGCCGACTCGCTGCTGCGCCAGGCGGCGGCGGAGCGGGCGGCCCGGGAACGGGCCGCCGCCCGCCGGGCCGCCCGGGCCCGGGGCGCGGCGATCGCCCGCGCGGTGGAGATCGGCGCCCGGGAGGCGCTGACCCGGCTCGCGGTCTCGCTCGCCGCCGCCGAACAGCACCGCGACGAGGTGGCGAAGGCACGCTCCGCCTGCGAGGCGGAGCTGCAGGAGGTGCGCGGTGCGGCCAAGCGGCTCGGCGCCGACCTGGAGCGGCTGACCAGCGCACTGCACCGGGACGAGGTGGCCCGGGCCGAGCGACGGCTGCGGATCGAGCAACTGGAGGCGAAGGCCGCCGAGGACTTCGGGCTCGACGTGGAGACGCTGATCGCCGAGTACGGCCCGCAGCAGCCCGTCCCGCCGACCCCGGCCGAGATCGCCGCCGCCGAGCGGGACGGCCGGCCGGCGCCGGAGCCGGTGCCGTACGACCGGGCGGTGCAGGAGAAGCGGGCGGCGAGGGCGGAACGGGAACTGGCGCTGCTCGGCAAGGTCAACCCGCTGGCCCTGGAGGAGTTCGCCGCGCTGGAGGAGCGGTACAAGTTCCTCTCCGAGCAGCTGGAGGATCTCAAGGCGACCCGGCGGGACCTGCTCACCGTGGTCAAGGACGTCGACGAGCGGATCCTGGAGATCTTCGCCAGCGCCTTCGCCGACACGGCCAGAGAGTTCGAGGAGGTCTTCACCGTCCTCTTCCCCGGCGGCGAGGGGCGGCTGGTCCTCACCGACCCGGACGACCTGCTCACCACCGGCGTCGAGGTGGAGGCCCGCCCGCCGGGCAAGAAGATCAAGCGGCTGTCGCTGCTCTCCGGCGGCGAGCGGTCGCTGACCGCCATCGCCCTGCTCGTCGCGATCTTCCGGGCCCGTCCCAGCCCGTTCTACATCATGGACGAGGTGGAGGCCGCACTCGACGACGTCAACCTCGGTCGCCTGATCACCCTGCTGGCCCAGTTGCGGGCGAAGAGCCAGCTGATCATCATCACCCACCAGAAGCGGACCATGGAGATCGCCGACGCCCTGTACGGCGTGACGATGCGCAACGGTGTCACGCAGGTGATCAGCCAGCGGCTCCACACCAACAAGGAGGACTGATGCCACCCCGGGAACGGCCGACCGCCCTCCTGGTCGACCTGGACGGCGTCCTGCGCCGGTGGGATCCGCGGGTCGCCGCCGAGGTGGAACGGCGCCACGGGCTGCCGGAGGGGGCGCTGCACGACACCGCCTTCCGGTGGTCGCTGCTCCAACCGGCGGTCACCGGGCAGATCCGGCACGCCGAGTGGATGGCGGCGGTGGTCGACGCCCTGGCGGACGCGGCCGGTGGCCGGGAACGGGCGCAGGCGGCGGTGGACGCGTGGCAGGCGGACCGGGGCAGTGTCGACCCGGACGTGTTGGCCTTCGTCCGCCAGGTCCGGGCCGCCGGGCTACGGGTCGGACTGGCGACCAACGCCACCGACCTGCTCGACGCCGACCTGAAGCTCCTCGGCCTGACCGACGAGATCGACGTGGTGGTCAACTCCTCACGGGTGGGGGTGGCCAAGCCCTCGAAGGAGTACTTCCAGCAGGCGTGCGTGGCGATCGGCACCCCGCCGGCCCGGGTCCTCTTCGTCGACGACGAGGACCGGGCGATCCGCGGCGCCCGGGTCGCCGGGTTGTCGGCGTACCGCTGGAACGGGCCGGACGACCTGCGCTACCTGCGGGCGGCGCTCGCGCTCTGACGCGACCCGACCCGACCGCTCGGGGGCGGGAGCATCGACGCGAGCCGACGGGCAGTATCGTCTCCGGGCGTGACCTCGTCCAAGCGTCTCGGGTTCCTGCTCGTCGGCGTCGCCGTCGTGCTGGTGGTGGCCGTCGTCGTCGCGGCGGTCGTCGGACTGCTGATCCGGCGGAACACCCGGTACGGCACGGTCCTCGACCGACGGGCGACGTCCGCCACGGTGAAGGTGGGGGACAGGTTCACCCTCAAGGTTCCGGACCGTGGACCGTCGGTCGGCGACAACTGGAGCGCCACAGCCCAGCCCGGTGACGTGGTGACGCTGGTCGAGGAGGAGCTGCTCTCCGGCAGCCTGACCGACCGGATTCTCGGTCCGGCGGACGGCGGTGGCGGCGGCAACCGCTACTTCCTCTTCGACGCCCGCCGACCCGGACAGGTGACGATCACCCTGACCAACTGCTTCCAGGGCTGTCAGACCGAGAGCGCCAGGGCGGCCTCGGAGACCGTCACCTGGACGGTGACGGTCTCCTGACCCGGGTCATCCGCACCTGGCCCCCGCGCCGACGTGCGTGCGGCTCACTCCGCCGCACCGGCACCGGCCTGCCGGCGGGCCGCCACGACCAGGGCGACGTTCTCCAGCCAGCGCGCCACCGTCTCGTCGTACCCCGGGCCGCGCTCGCTGACCGAGTCCGCCGCCGCGAGCCAGGTGGTGGCGAGGGCCGCCTGCTCCGGCGTCGGCAGCGGCTCCGGAAGGGTGACCGCGTACCCGACGCCACCACGCCGGACCACCTCGGCCAGGAAGGTCAGCGAGCGGGGCCGGGTGCCGAGCCGGTCGGCCGCCAGCGCGGCGGCGACCGTCACCTCCCCGGCCGGTGCCCGTCCCGAGCGGAGCCCGTCCGCCAGCCGCGCCGGTACGTCGATGGCCCGCAGCGCGTCCTCGTCCAGTCTCGGATACGTCATGTCGCCCCTCCTCACCGTGGCAGACGGACGCTGGTGAACTCGTTCGGCACGCCGTTGCCGATCGAGTCGAGGCGGCCGTTGACGAAGTCGTCCTCATTGACCCAGACGGTGTAGCCCCACGGGTTGTAGACCTGGAGTCGGTCGCCGTCGTGACCGATGATCAGCATCTGGTGTCCGCCGTCGTCGTCCCGGGTGGAGAACGGCACCATGTGCCCCTCGTCCACCGCGCGCTCGATCTCCGGCAGCACCGCGCGGCGCTCGTCCGCGTTGCGGAGGTTCCGGTTCTCGTAGTCCGCGCCGGTGCGCGAGCCGATCTCCTGGTCGGCGACGGTCTCCGACTGCTCGTTGGTCATCCCGTCGCTGCCGATCAGCGGCAGGTCCTGGTACCAGGAGCGCCCGCCGTCGTAGACCCGGTACTGCTCGTCCAGCAGGCGCCGGGCGAAGGCCTCGCCGTTGTCGTACGCCGGGTCGCCGGGGTGGCCGCCGGTGGTGAGTTCGAGCGCGTACAGCGGGTCGACCATGGCCCGGGCGGTGACGGTGGAGGACGCCACGCAGGTCGGGTGTTGCCCCTGGGTCCACGCCGCGCCGTCGAACGTCGTGGGCCGGTGCTGTCCGGTCGGCGCCGAGTCGCCCAGGTCGAGCGGGTTGAGGTGGGCGCGCAGCCAGGCCGGGTCGTCACCGAACGGGGCGATCAGCCGGTTGAACTCGGTGATCTTGTCGATGTCGTAGCCGGCGGCCAGGGCGCGCATCAGGTACGCCCGGTGCTCGGGGCTGCCCGCCGAGGCCAGGAGTCGTTCCATCCGGGCCCGGTCCGCCTCGCTCATCGCGGCGAGGCGGTCGGCCGCCCGGTCGGCCATCGAGGCGGTGAGAATCGCCCCGTCCACGCTGGTGCTGCTGCTGCCGGCGTCGACCAGCAACAGCTCGTCCAGCGTGGACAGCGGCGAGTCGGCCAGCCGCCGCAGCCGGGCCTGGGATGCGAGGTCGTGGAAGGTGCTGCTCGCCTCGCGGGAGGCCTCCTCGACCCGGCTGTGCGCGCCGACCCGCTCGGCCATCGCGCCGGTCGCCATCTGGTGGGCGCGGTGCATGGTGTCGCCGTCGTAGTGCAGCGGGTCGGTGAACGGCCCGGCCGTGATCTCCTCGGTCAGGCGGTACGCCTCGCGCAGCGAGGGCATCGCGGCGGTGTCGCGCTTCGTGCCCTCCTCGACGGCGTCCGCCAGCCGCCGCAGCTCGCGCGCGATCTGACCCAGCACGTCGACCCCGCGCTCCAGGCCGCGTTCGGCGGCGGCGAGCGCCTCGCCAGCGGCGACGCGGGTGTCGCCCGCCCAGACCTCCGGCAGCCGCTGGCGGCGGATCTCGCTGACCACCATCGAGGCGGCGTCGAGCCGCTGCTGGGCCCTGCCGTAGTCCGCGGCGAGGGACTCCAGGGAGTCCGGCCGGCCGCCGGGGCCGCCGACCTGGATGGCGTCCCGGAGCGAGTAGTGCAGCGCGCCGGCGTTCCAGAATCCGGTCTGGTCCTCGATCTGGCGCTGGAGTTGCTTCAGCCGGGACAGCGGGGTGTCGCTCATCGCGCGCCACCGCCGCCGGTTCGGGCCGCGGCCCGCTCGTCGGAACGTTCGTAGTTCTCGGCCGCCTTCTCCATCGCGTCGGCGAGCTGGCGCAGCGCCTCGGCGAGGGCGTCCAGTTCGTCGCGCCACGCCTGGGAGACCGCCCGATAGCCGTCCTGGCTTCCGTACTGGTCGAAGCCGATCAGCAGCCTGCCGTCGTCGGTGTTCCGGGTCGCCCGCACCGCCTCGCGGACACCGTCGGCCGCCTCGTCCCGTAACCGTTTCGCCGCCGCCCGCAACGCGGCGGTGTCCACCTGAACCATTCCTGCCCCCTCCCGTGGTTCGCCCCGAACCCTATCGTCCGGAGTCACTACGGATGGGCCCACGCGCGCAGCGGTGCCCGGCCGGCGGCGGGTCAGCCCGCGGCGAGCCGGTGGCGGGCGACGGTGACGAGGCTGCCGTCGGGGCGGGTTCCCTCGATCGTCACCTCGGCGGTCCGACCCTCGTGCCGCAGGGTGCCCACCGCGTTGCCGAAGTACGGCCCGGCGAGCCGGCGCCACCGCACCGGCGGTCGGCGTACCCCGGCCGTCCGGGCGACCAGCCGGGCCACCACCGACGGCAGCCACCACCAGCCGATCCACAGCAGCGGGCGCATCGAGGCCGGCACCTGGTTGTGAAACGGCGAGCAGGTCACCTGGTGCACCGGCGTCACCACCGCCCGGCCCCGGAACCGGGCCCGGGCGACGTACGAGTGGTGGACGTCGCCGGAGAGGACGCTGATCGACGCGGGCGGCGGGCGGTGGCCCGGGTCCGCGCGCCCGGCCACCCCGGTGCCGAGCCGGGCGAGGACGGCGGCGAGCGCGTCGAACGAGCGACGGAACGCGGCCCAGTGCTCCAGGTCGAGCGCCCGACGCAGCCGCTCCGAGAACGCCGCCACCCGGGGCCGGGACGAGTCGGCCAGCCGCTCGTTCCACGACTCGACGTGGTGGATGGCGGGCGGCAGCAGCCAGGGCAGCGACGAGCCGATCACCAGGTGGTCGTGGTCACCCCGCACCTGGTCGGTGAACCAGGCCCACTCGGCCGGCGGCAGCATCGCCCGGTGCGCCCGGTCCAGCACCCGGCCGCACCGGTTGTCCAGCACCACCACCCGGGTCCGACCCACGTCCAGGGCGTAGCTCCACCGGTAGCGCCCGGTGACCTCCGCGACGTCGGGTGACCCGCCCCGGCCGGGCGCGGCGTCGTACCCGGCCGCCTCGGCGTCGACGCGGCGGCCGAACGCGCGCAGCACCTCCGTGGCGTCGTCGCGGGCCGCCACGACCGCGGCGTAGACCGGGTCGGTCGCCAACTCCTCCGGTGCCAGGTTGCCGAGGTGCTGGTAGATCCAGTACGACGCCAGCCCGCTGGTGATCCGTTCCGACCACCACGGTTGCCGGTGCACCTCGGCCCGCCACGGCATCGAGGTGTTCCAGTCGTCGACGATCTCGTGGTCGTCGAAGATCATCACGCTCGGCACCGTGGACAGCAGCCAGCGGATCTCGGGATCCCGCCACGACTCGAGGTACAGCGCCGTGTACTCGTCGAAGCTGACCACCTGGTCGGGCGGGGCGCCCGTGCTGCGGCTGCGCCGGCGTCGCAGCAGCCTGCGCACCGTCGGCGAGGGCTGGTCCGCGTACACCTGGTCGCCGAGCATGAGCAGCAGGTCCGGCCACCGGTCCGGGTCGGGCGCGGCCATCATCCGCCGGGCGTACGCGTCGAGTGCGTCCGGCGGCAGCCGACGGGCCGTGGCGCGCTGCGTGGTCTCCCGGCAGGAGCCGAAGACGAGGTGGACCGTGGGATCGTCCGCCCGGCGGGTGCGGATCACACTCGCCGGCAGCCGCGACCCGGGCTCCGGCCAGACCGGCTGGTCGCCGAGGAACACCTCGTACGGTGTGACCGCGCCCGGTCGGAGCCCGTCCACCACGACCAGGGCGTAGTGGTGGCCGAAGGCGCTGAAGGTGGCGGCCTCGCCGCCCGCTCCGTCCCGGGTGTGGACCCGGACGACGGCCGGGGCGCTGGTCTCCACCCAGACGGTGGCCCGGGTTCCGACCACCCGGCGCAACAGCGGGCCGACCAGCAGCCGGGCGACGGGGCGGGGGGTGGGCATCGCGCGACCTCCGAGCGGTCAGGTGGCGGGCCGTGCGGGGCGGCGCTCCGCTGCCGGAGCGGGCCACGTCGACGTGATCCGCGCCGGACACGTCCGGCCGCCGCGCCTGGACGTGTGCCGTCTGACAGGATCCTCCATATGGACAACCTCGTCGTCATGTCGGTCGTGATCGCCGTACTGGTGCTTCTCGCGGTGGGCCTGACGGTCGGCGCGGTGGTCACCCGGCGGGGCCGCCGGGCCGCCCCGCCGCTGCCGCCGATCCCGCCGGCCCCGCCGGTGCCGCCGGCCCCGCCGGAGGCGGAGGCTCCCGCGGCCGAGGCGCCAGCGGCTGAGGCGCCAGCCGCTCCCGCGGTGGAGGCGCCCGCGGTGGAGGCCCCGCCGGCCCCGCCGGTCCGGGAGCGACCGGAGCCGACCGCCGGGCGGATGGTGCGGCTTCGGGCCCGGCTGTCGCGGTCGCAGAACGTCTTCGGCCGGGGCCTGCTGAGTCTGCTCTCCCGGGACCACCTCGACGAGGAGGTCTGGGAGGAGATCGAGGAGAGCCTGATCGGCGCCGACGTCGGCGTGGAGGCGACCCGGGAGATCGTGGACCGGTTGCGGCAGCGGGTCGCGGTGCTCGGTACCCGCACCGCCACCGAACTGCGCGCGCTGCTCGCCGACGAGCTGGTGGAGGTGCTCGACCCGAACCTGGACCGCACACTGCGGGCGACCCGCCCCGACGGCACCCCGGCCGTGCTGCTGGTCGTCGGGGTCAACGGCGCCGGCAAGACCACCACCTGCGGCAAGGTCGCCCGGGTGTTGGTCGCCGACGGGCACAGCGTGCTGCTCGGCGCCGCCGACACGTTCCGGGCGGCCGCCGCCGAGCAGCTCACCACGTGGGCCGGCCGGGTCGGCGCCGAGGTGGTCCGGGGTGCGGAGGGGGCCGATCCGGCGAGCGTGGCCTTCGACGCGGTCAGACGCGGGATCGAGACGTCGGTCGACACCGTGGTGATCGACACCGCCGGCCGGCTCCAGAACAAGGTCGGTCTGATGGACGAGCTGGGCAAGATCAAGCGCGTGGTCTCCCGGCACGGGCCGGTGGACGAGACCCTGCTGGTGCTCGACGCCACGACCGGGCAGAACGGTCTGGAGCAGGCCCGGGTCTTCACCGAGGTGGTGGACGTCACCGGTGTGGTGCTGACCAAGCTCGACGGGACGGCCAAGGGCGGCATCGTCATCGCCGTGCAGCGCCGGCTCGGCATTCCGGTGAAGCTCGTCGGGCTTGGTGAGGGGCCGGACGATCTCGCACCCTTCAATCCGGTGCAGTTCGTCGACGCGCTCCTCGGCGCCGAGCCGCTTGGCGTTGACGCGTAGTCTCGGGACTCTGGTAGCCGCGCCCCCGTTCCGGGCGCGATCGTGGGGTAGATGAACCAGCGCCGCTCCTCAGGAGAGACGTACGTGACTTCGCAGGAGATCCCGCTACGCGGTGGCAACGTCAGCACCGTCGTGCGGGTGGGTGACACGGTCCGGCGCAACGCCGGCCCGTGGACCCCCGCGGTGCACGCCCTGCTGCGCCACCTGGAATACGTCGGCTTTACCGGAGCGCCACGGGTCCTCGGGATGGACTCCCGCAACCGTGAGGTGCTGTCGTACCTGGAGGGGGAGTGCGGCGAGTACCCGCTCGCCCCCCACTGGGTCACCGACGAGGCCCTGGTGACCGTCGCCACCATGCTGCGGATGTTCCACGACGCCCAGTACGGTTTCCAGCCGCCGCCGAACGCGGTCTGGCGGTCGTTCGGACCGCCGCCGCCGGACACCGAGGTGATCTGTCACCACGACGCGGCCCCGCACAACGTCGTCTGGCGACCGGACGGCACCCTGGCACTGATCGACTTCGATCTGGCGTCACCGGGAGCCCGGATCTACGACGTGGCGTACGCGGCGTGGACGTGGGTGCCGCTCTTCTCCGACCGGGACTCGTACACCCTCGGCTGGAAACGGCCGAACCGGCCCCGCCGGCTGCGGCTGTTCGCCGACGCGTACGGGCTGATCCCCCGGGACCGGCACCGGCTGGTCCGGACCATCCGCAGGCGGATCGTCGACCACATCGAGGGGATTCGCCGCATGGCGGCGGCCGGCGACCCGGCGTTCGTCCGGATCGTGCGCAGGGGACATCTGCGCCGGCCCATGCGCGATCTCCGGCTGCTCGACTACGAGCGGCACACACTGGAGTACGCGTTGCGGTAGTCCGCGTCGCTGTCCGTACCCGAGTGGTGAGCTATTCGGTGGGGTATGCCCTGTCCGTTCCACCGATAGTGCGGACTTCTTCACACGTTGGAAACAACCCGTCACTCGCACGAAACCATGCGGGCACCTTGGGTGAAACAGCGAGCCACGAAGCTTCCGCGCAACCGGCGTACGGGCAATGCTGCCTCGGTGGGCCGGGAGGGAGGGTAACCAAACCTTAGGAGGCCAGCGTGCCTGAAGCACCGACGATCGACACCGGCAATACCGCCTGGTTGCTGATTTCCAGCGCGATCGTGATGCTCATGACACCGGGTCTGGCGCTGTTCTACGGTGGCCTGAACCGGTCCAAGGGTGTCCTGAACATGATGATGATGAGCTTCTCCGCGATGGGGCTCATCTCGATTCTTTGGCTCTTCTACGGCTTCACCGTCGCCTTCGGCGACGACCAGAACGGCATCTGGGGCGACCTGGGTCAGTACCTCGGCACCAAGACGTTCATGGCCGAGACCGACCTGTGGGGCGAGACCGGAATCCCGCTCTACGTCTTCATGGCGTTCCAGATGATGTTTGCGATCATCACGGTCGCACTGATCAGCGGCGGCATCTCCGACCGGGCCAAGTTCGCCGGCTGGCTGCTCTTCGCCTTCGGCTGGGCCACCCTGGTCTACTTCCCGGTCGCGCACATGGTCTGGGGCGGCGGCTTCATCGGCGCCAAGCTCGGCGCGCTGGACTTCGCCGGCGGCACCGCCGTGCACATCAACGCCGGTGCGGCGGCCCTCGCCCTGGCCCTGGTGCTCGGCAAGCGGGTCGGCTGGCCCAAGGAGCAGATGAAGCCGCACAACGTGCCGCTGGTGGCGCTCGGCGCCGGTCTGCTCTGGTTCGGATGGTTCGGCTTCAACGCCGGCTCGGAGCTGACCGCCGACTCGACCACCGCGATCGCCTTCCTGAACACCCAGGTCTGCACCGCCGCGGCCGTGCTCGGCTGGCTCATCGTGGAGTGGCTGCGCAACGGCAAGCCGACCCTGGTCGGCGCCTCCTCCGGCGCCGTCGCCGGCCTGGTGGCGATCACCCCGGCCTGTGCCTTCGTGGCCCCCTGGGCGGCCGCGCTGCTCGGCCTGGTCGCCGGCGCGGTGTGCGCCCTGGCGGTCAGCCTGAAGTACACGCTCGGCTACGACGACTCCCTCGACGTCGTCGGTGTGCACTTCGTCGGCGGATGGATCGGCTGCCTCTGGATCGGCCTCTTCGGCACCAGCAGCGTCAGCTCCGCCGTCGAGGACGAGGGCCTCTTCTACGGTGGCGGCGTCACCCTGCTCGGTATCCAGGCGCTCAGCGCGCTGATCGTCTCGGTGATCTCCTTCGTGATCGCCTTTGCGCTCGGCTTCGTCATCCAGAAGACCATCGGCTTCCGGGTCTCGACCGAGGCCGAGGTCGAGGGCATCGACATCACCGAGCACGCGGAGAGCGGGTACGACCTGTCGCCGGCCGGCGGCAGCGGCGGCGCCTTCGCACTGGCCGGTATCACCCCGAAGAAGGACGACAGCCCGACGGCGGAGGAACCTGCCGCCCCGGTCAGCGAGAAGGTAGCCGGTTAACGTTTCTCCGATGGAGGGGTTGGACATGAAGCTGGTGACCGCGGTCATCAAGCCGCACCAGCTGGACGCGGTGAAGGAAGCCCTCCACGCCCTCGGCGTGGCCGGTCTCACCGTCAGCGAGGTCCAGGGGTACGGACGGCAGAAGGGACACACCGAGGTGTACCGGGGTGCCGAGTACACCGTCGAGTTCCTGCCGAAGATCCGGGTCGAGGTGCTGACCGACGAGATCGACGTCGAGAAGGTTGTCGACGCCATCGTCACGGCCGCGCGGACCGGGAAGATCGGCGACGGGAAGGTGTGGGTGACCTCCGTCGAGGACGTCATCCGGGTTCGCACCGGTGAGCGCGGCATCGACGCGCTGTAGGACACCGGACCGATGAGCGGGGTTGCCGGGCGTCTCTCCCCCCGGCCCCCGCTCGTCGTCGGCATCGGCGCCGCCGCACGCGAGCAGCGTGCGGCGGCGCTCGACGCATGGTTGACCGGGCTGTTCGGGGCGGGCCTGGCCGCCACCGGCGTCGGCGGCGCCGGGGCGGACGTCGACGGTGTCCGGGGTGTCGCCCTGGTGGCGGTCGGCGGACTCGGCCGCCGGCAGTGCGCCCCCTGCGGCGACCTGGACCTCGTCCTGCTGCACGCCGGCCTACCCGGCACGGACGAGCTGGCCGCCGCCCTCTGGTACCCGATCTGGGATGCCGGTCTCGGGCTCGACCACTCGGTCCGGACCATCCCCGAGGCGCTCTCCGTGGCCCACGACGACGTGAAGGTGGCGGTCGGGCTTCTCGACGCCCGGCACGTCGCCGGGGACCGGTCGCTCACCGCCCGGCTCGTCGACGCCGCGGCCGACCAGTGGCGGCGTACCGTGGTGCGCGCGCTGCCCGGACTACGGGAGATCACCGCCGCCCGCTGGCGGGCCCACGGCGAGCTGGCGTTTCTCCTGGAGGGGGACCTGAAGGAGGCGGCGGGCGGGCTGCGGGACGTCAACCTGCTCCGCGCCATCGCCCGCGCCGGCATCACCGACGCGCTGCGGCCGGCGGTCCGGGCCGCCCACGTACGCCTGTTGGACACCCGCGACGCCCTGCACCAGGCGGTCGGGCGGCGGGTCGACCGGCTGCTCGCCCAGGAGCGGGCCACCGTCGCCGGCCTGCTCGGGCTGCGCGCGACCGGCACCGGTACGGCCGACCCCGGGACCGTCGTCGGTGACGGCGACGCCCTGCTGCGCCGGGTCGCCAGCGACGCCCGGACCGTCAGCCACGCCCTCGACGACGCCTTCCGGGCCGCCGACCGGCTCCGTGCGACACGCCGCCGGGGCGCCGACGGCCGGCCGCTGCGCCGCCCGGTCGCCCGGGACGTGGTGGAGCAGGACGGCGAGCTGGTACTGGCCCGAACCGCGATCGGGGCGCGCCCCGACCCCAGCCTGTCGCTGCGGGTCGCCGCCGCGGCGGCCGGTGCCCGGCTGCCGATCGCCCGCGCGACGTGCGAGTGGCTCGCCGCCTACTGTCCACCGCTGCCGACCCCCTGGCCACCGGCGGCCCGCGCCGCGCTGACCACCCTGCTGGGCGCCGGTCCCGCCCTGGTCCCCACCTGGGAGACCTGTGACCGGTACGGCCTGGTCGACGGCTGGTTCCCCGAGTGGCCCCGGATGCGCAGCCTGCCCCAGTACAACCCGGTGCACCGGTACACCCTGGACCGGCACCTGGTCCAGACCGCCGCCGAGGCCGCCGCGTACGCCCGCGAGGTGGACCGGCCCGACCTGCTGCTCGTCGCCGCCCTGCTGCACGACGTCGGGAAGGGCCTCGACGGCGACCACAGCGAGGTCGGGGCGCCGATCGCGGCCCGGATGGCCGCCCGGATCGGGCTGTCGCCCGCCGAGGTGGAGCTGATCGAGCGCCTGGTCCGGTTGCACCTGCTGCTGCCGGAGGTGGCGACCCGGCGTGACATCGGTGACCCGGTGACGATCACCGGGGTTGCCGAGGCGGTGCGGGACACCACCACCCTGCACCTGTTGCACGCCCTGGCGCGGGCCGACGCACGCGCCACCGGTCCGGCCGCCTGGTCGGACTGGAAGGGCCGGCTGATCGCCGAGCTGGTCCGCCGGGTGCACACCCGGCTCGACACCGGACTGCTTCCCGACCCGCCGACCCCGAACCCGGCGCTGGTGGCGGGGCCGCTGCCCGCCGTACACCTCGCGGAGGACCGGGTGGCGGTGGCCGCCGCCGACCGGCGTGGCCTGCTCGCCGCGGCGGCCGGATGTCTGGCGCTGCACCGGCTGGAGGTCCTCTCCGCCGACGCCTCCACGGTCGCCGGCCGTGCCCTCGTCGAGTTCGTCGTGCAGCCCAGGTACGGCACTCCTCCCGATCCGGTCGCGCTCGCCGCGGACCTGCGCCGGGCGGTCACCGGCGACGTCGCGCCGCTCCGGCGCCTGCGCGGCCGCGTCCACGCCGCGCGGGGCGGCGGTTCGCCGCCGAGGGTGGTGTGGCACCGCGCCGCCGCCACCGACGCGGTGGTACTGGAGTTGCGCGCCGCCGACTCCGGCGGCCTGCTCTACCGGGTCGCCACGGCGCTCGACGAGGTCGGCGCCCAGGTGCGGGCCGCCCGGATCGCCACCCTCGGTGGTGACGTGGTCGACACGTTCTACCTGGTCGGGGGCTGGCCCGAGCAGGCCGAGCGGGAGCGCATCGAGGCGGCCGTGCTCGCCGCCGTGTGAGGAAGG
>CALGAM010000191.1 GCA_937951935.1 uncultured Micromonospora sp.
GCGGCGAGTTCGGGGTCGTCGTCGGGTTCGGCGACCCGGTGCCGGCGGGCCGAGCGCACGGGACGGCGGATTCCGGGGGAGGGCGGGGCGGCCGCCGTGGCAGCCACCTCCTCCGCCGGCGCCGAACCGTCCGGGGCGGGGAGGCCCCCCGCCCGGTCGTCGCCCGACCCCTTCCGGCCCTCGGTGAGGGCGTACCGGATCTCGCGGATCCACAGGAAGACCGCGAAGCCGGCGAACACCGGCCACTCGACGGCGTACGCCCAACTCAGGGTGTTGCCCGAGCGGGCCCGGCTGACCTGCCACCAGCCGAGCGCGCAGCAGGCGACCACCGTGACGACCGTGAGCACGTGGCGCACGATCCACGCCGGTGTCCACAGCCGTTTCATGCCCCGAGCGTACCGGCCGGCGCACCGATCTCCGACACGGCGTCGTAGTGTCGCGGGGGCGGGGTCGAGGCCGGCCGCCCGGGTGGTACGGGCACACCCCGGCGTACGCCGCCCGCTCGGCGGCGCCGACCGCCGGTGGAAGGTTTGGCGCCGCCCGGCCTGGGCAAGCGTCACGTCGTCAACCCAGACGAGCCATCGGGGGCGACGATGACCGAATCAGTACGCCACGACGAGTTCTCGCCGACCGGCAGCGGACTGCCCACCGACGCCAGCCCCGGGCAGCGGATGGGGCGGTGGGACGGCGACCCCGTCCGGTACGGCGGCGCCGCGAGCGACTTCGCGCCGTCGGAGGAGGAGAACCTCGGCATCGACCCGGTCGAGTTGAGCGACGAGGAGCTGATTCGGGAACTGCACAGCCTGCACCGGACCCGGCTGGACACCCTTCGCCACGCCGCCGACACCGCGCTCGGCCACCACCTGCGACGGACCGCCGAGCTGGAGACCGAGTACCTCACCCGCCACCCGGGGCGGGAGGTCGACCCCGGCCGGCTGCGGGACGGCGCCTGGTGACGGTTCGGGCCGAGCGGGGCATGTCGGCGCCACCGGAGGTCGTCTTCAACACCGCGATCGACCCGTGTCGGACCGCGTACTGGCTGCCGGAGCCGCTGCGGGTGAACCAGGATTCCCCACCCGAGGTCACGGTGCGCGACCTGCGCGCCCGCTGGCACCGCGCGGGCGCCCCGACGTGGTCGGCGCAGCTCGAGGTCGCGCCCACCGACGCCGGAGGGGCCAGCGTGCGGCTGGAGCTGTCGGCCGACCCGCCGCAACGGCGACTGCGCGAGATCGCCGACGAGTCGCTGGCGGGCCTGGCCCGGGCGGTCGCGGACAACCTCACCGCGGGCTGAGCGACCGCGGGCTGAGCGGCGACGACCTCGCCGTCGGCCGCCCCGCGCGGGCGAGGACCGGTGGGACCCGGCCGGCCGTCACCGCGGGCGGGCGGGGCGCGGCGGTGCCACCGGAAGTGGAGGGTGGGCGTGAAGGCGGGAAGCGGAGGGCGGGTATGAGGAAGGTACGGGACAGGGTGGCGCGACTGCGTGCCGCGTACGCGCCGCACGAGCACCGCCCGTTGGACGGCTACCTGGCCGCGATGGGCACCTACGCCGGGGTGGCGCTGGCCATGGCGGCCGCGGCGCGGACGACCGGTCGACGGGCCCCGGAGCGCCCGACGACCGCGGACGTCGTCCTGCTGTCGATCGCCACCCACAAACTCAGCCGCATGCTGTCGAAGGACGCGGTGACCAGCCCGCTGCGTGCCCCGTTCACCCGCTACGACAGGCCGATCGGCGGTGGCGAGGTGATGGAGCAGGTACGCGACCAGGGCAGCTCCACCCGACACGCCGTCGGTGAACTGCTCAGTTGTCCGTTCTGCCTGGCGGTGTGGATCGCCACCGGGCTGACCGGAGGACTCGTGCTGGCACCCCGGCTCACCCGGCTGGTGGCGACGGTGTTCACCGCCGTGGCCGCCTCGGACTTCCTCCAGATGGGTTACGCCGTCGCGCAGCGGGCAGCCGAGCGGTGACCCGGCCGGCCGCGACCCGACCCGGCCGGTCCGTCCCCGTCACCGGGGCGTCCCGCCGAGCAGCTCGGCGACCTCGTCGACGGAGTACTCGCCCTCCGGCAGTGCGGTGATCCGGGTCAACAGCTCGGCCGGTACCTCCGCGGCGACGGCACGACGGTGGATCTCGGCCTGGGTGACCCGTTCCTGCCCGGAGTAGAGCTCGTCGAGCAGGGCGTCGAGTTCAGCGCTGGACACGTCGTCGGTCACGGTGATCAGCTACCCGACGGGGAATCGGTCAAACACCCCGCACGCCGGCCGGTGCCGGGGCCCCTACCGGGCCGTTCCGTCCCCGCCCACCACACCGGCCGCACGTCCGCGGCGCCGACGAGCCCGCGCGCGAACCCCGGGGGTGTTCGCGCCCGGAGGGGTGCAAGCATGACCGCCATGGACATCTACAACGACAGCCGTACCGTCTCCCGGGCCGATCTCGCCGCGTGGCTGCGCCAGCTCGCCGACCAGCTCGACTCGGACGGGCACATCTACTTCGGTGCCGCCGGCCGGGTCGCGGTGGCCGACCGGGTCGAGTGCGAGCTGGAGATCGAACGCGAGAGCGGCACCGAGCTGTCGGTCGAGATCGAGTTCACCTGGACCAGCGCGGCGGCCGGCGCCGGCGCCGGGGCGGACGAGGAGGACGAGGACGAGGCTGAGGACGACGAGGGGGACGCCGGGAAGGCGGAGGGGAGCGTCCCGGCCGGCGGTGACCGGGAGCCGGTGGCGCGGACGGAACCGGCCGCGGCCGTCACGGAGTCGGAGCCCGCGACGGCGCCCGACAGCGGGGGTGGACCCGGCGGCGAGGCGTGACCGGCCGTCGGCCCGGAACACCGGCTCGGGCGGATGGTGACGCGCGCCACGTCGCCGGCCGGAACACGGACCGGGGGCGGACCGTTGGAAACGGCGTCGGTGTGTCCAGTGTCCCCGGGCCTCACCCTTTGCCGTCGCGGAATACCGTCCGGCTGGAGCCGCGTCGCGCCACTCGCCGAGAGGCGACCTGCACACCGACACCCGCGCCGCCCTGGCCCGCCGCCAGGGCGGCGCAGTGCTGTGGGGGCCGTGTGGCGTGCGGGCCGCCGGCCACGGTCGACCGCGGTGCCGCCGTGACCGGCGGGCCGACCCCCGGGCGAAGCCCGGCGGTCACCGCGGGCGGTCCGGCGGGCGGTCCGCCGCGGGCGCCTCACCGCTCGTCCGACCGTCGCCGTTCTCGCCACGTGCCCCGGTGGCCGCGTCCGCCTGTCCGTTGCTGATCCGCAGCATGACCAGGCCGCCGGCGACCGTCTGCCCGTCCGGATCGGTCCGGGCCACCGTGCCGGCCGGGCAGCCCGAGTCGACCGGGTGGGGGTCGACCTCGACCCGGAACCCGGCGCCGCGCAACACGGCGGTGGCGTCGTCGACCGACCGGCAGGTCACCGACGGCACCGTCCGTTGGACGCCGTCGACCAACGCCCGGTCCGGCTTCGGGAAGTCCTGCTCCGGCCTGCCGCGCATCGCGTCCGCCAACGTCTCGTAGACAGCCGGGTTCACGATGCCGTGCCGCATCACCGTGGTGGTCTCCGGCCAGTCGGGATTCGCCAGGATGCCGGCGACGGCCAGGGTGGTCGTGGTGGCGACCAGCGACGCCGTCCGACCGCTGTCCGTGGTGCCGGTCTTGCCGGCCACCGGGTGGCCGACCACCCGGCGTACGGCCGGGGCGGTCGCGCCGGCGCACCGACCGTACGCCGACCGGTCGCCGACCGGGCAGCGGGCGGCGTCGATCGCGGCCCGGGCGACACCCGGCTCGACGGCCTGGTCACAGCGGGGTTCGGCCACGTCCAGGAGCGCCCCGGAACGCTCCCGGATCTCCTGGACCGGGGTCGGCTCGCAGTGCCGGCCGTCGGCGGCCAGCGTGGCGTACGCGTTCGCGAGGTCCAGCGGTGTGGTCGCCGAGACCCCGAGGGTGAACGCGCCCCAGCCGTCGGCCGACGCCTCGTCCGCCGCCATCGCCGCGTCGCTCTCGGCCCGGAACCGGATGCCGAGCCGCTGTGCGACGTCGACGACCGCGGCAGCGCCGACCCGCTCCTCCAGGGGAACGAAGTAGGTGTTCACCGAGCGGCCGAAGGCGGTCCACATGGTGTGCGGGCCGGCCATCCGCGGGTTGTCGTTGCCGGGGCACCACCGCTCGGTACCGGGACAGGCGGACTCGCTGCCGGCTGCCGCGGTGTACCGCGACGGGTACCGCTGCGGGGCGTTGATCCGGTAGCTGAGCGGGTATCCCGCCTCCAGCGCGGCAACCACCGTGAAGATCTTGAAAGTCGAGCCGGCCTGGTACCCGGTGATGTCTCCACCCCCGGTGAGCAGCGGGTTGGTGGTGCGCGGATAGGTGGCCCGGATGCCGTCGGCGGCCTTGTCCGGGTTGCTGGAGATCGGGTTCTTCGGACGGGCGGGGTCGTCCAGCCCGAAGATCCGGTTGGTGGCGAGCGCGCGTACCCGGCCGGTGCCCGGTTCGACGGCGGCCACCATCAGCGCCTCCGGTCTCCCGGTCGGCAGGTACTGTTCCACGCGCGCGTGCGCGGCCTTCTGCACCGTCGGATCCAGGGTGGTGACGACCCGGTACCCGCCGCCGTTGAGACGCCGCTCCCGGTCGTACGTGGTCTGTCCGAACTCCGGCTGCTCCAGCCACCATCGGCGGAAGTAGTCACAGAAGAAGCCCCAGTGGTTGGGCGTCACGCCGGTGCAGCCGTTGGCCGGGCTCTGGCCCCTGACCCGCAGTGGGGTGGCCAGTGCCGCGGCCTCCTCCTCCGGTGTGATCGCGCCGATCTCGCGCATCTGGCTGATCACCCAGTTCCGGCGCGCCACGGTCCGCTGGTAGCCCGGCCCGTCGGTGTCCAGCGCGTCGTAGTAGCTCGGCGACTTGACCAGACCGGCGAGCATCGCCGCCTCCGGCACGGTCAGGTCGCGCGGCTCCTTGCCGAAGTAGAAGCGGCTCGCCGCGGCGACCCCGTACGTGCCGTGCCCGAAGGGCGCCATGTTCAGGTAGCGCTCCAGGATCTCGTCCTTGCCCAGCCGCTGTTCCAGCGCCGCCGCCTGGCGCATCTCCCGCAGCTTGCGGCCGGTGGTGTCCTCGCTGGCGGCCACCACGTCGTTCGGGTCGGTCGCACCGTAGGTCAGCGACATCCGGACCAGTTGCATGGTCAGCGTCGAGGCGCCCTGTTTCGGCCCACCCGTACCGTTGGAGACCAGCGCCCGGAGGAACCCCTTCAGGTCGACGCCGTGGTGGCGGTAGAACGCGTGGTCCTCGGCCGCGATGATCGCGTCGCGCATCGCCGGCGAGATCTGGTCCAACGGGACGTCCTGGCGGTTCTCGTCGAAGAAGCGCGCCAGCAGGGTCTTGCCGTCCGCCGCGTACACCTCGGTCGCCTCGGGGACCTGCGGCACCGTCAGCTCGGCCGGCAGGTTCTGGAACGACTCGACACCGGCCTTGGCCACCAGCCCGGACAGCGTCACCGCGGGGAACGCGGCGGCGGCGACCACCAGCCCGGACAGCAGCGCGCTGCCGAGCAGCACGGTCGGCCCGCGCAGCCGGCGGCGGAGGCGGACCTGGCGGGGGTGGAGGCGGGGGCGGACCTGGCGGGAGTGGACCCGGCGGGGGTGGGGCATCGCAACCTCGTCGACGGGGGTGGGTACGTCGCAACGGGCACCTGGCGCGCGAGGACAACGCTACGCGCGCCTTTTGTCCTTTCGATCCGTACAATGCCCCGACCGCACGATTGTTCGACGACGCGGGATGGAAAACTGACTCGTACGTCACACCCGGCGAGCCGGCGGCCAGGGTGGGCGGTTTCAGCCGGCCGTCGTCGTCCCGGACGCGGTGGACGCCCGGCGTGCCCGTACCGCCGCCGCCAGCTCCGCCAGCACCTGCTCGGTCTCCGTCCAGCCGAGGCACGCGTCGGTGATCGACTGCCCGTACGTCAGCGGCCGGGTCGGGTCCAGGTCCTGCCGCCCCGGCACCAGGAACGACTCCAGCATCACCCCGACGATGCCCCGCTGGCCCGCGGCCAGCTGCCGGGCGACCTCGGCCGCGACCACCGGCTGCCGGCGGTGGTCCTTGCCACTGTTGTCGTGGCTGGCGTCGATCACCAGCCGCTCGGGAAGCCGGGCCGCGCGCAGCAGGGCGAGTGACTCGGCCACCGAGTCGGCGTCGTAGTTCGGACGGCCCCGGCCACCGCGGAGCACCAGGTGGCAGTCGGCGTTGCCCCGGGTGTGCAGGATCGCCGGTGCCCCGGAGACGTCGATGCCGGGGAAGACGTGTGGCACCCCGGCGGCCCGGATCGCGTCGACGGCCGTGCTGACGCTGCCGTCGGGGCGGTTCTTCATCCCGATCGGCATGGAGAGCCCCGAGGCGAGCTGCCGGTGGACCTGGCTCTCGACGGTACGGGCGCCGATCGCGCCCCAGGAGACCGTGTCGGCGATGTACTGCGGGGTGATCGGGTCGAGGAACTCGCAGCCGACCGGCAGCCCGAGCCGGAGCACGTCGAGCAGCAGGGCACGGGCGGTGCGCAGCCCGGTGTTGACGTCCCCGGAACCGTCCAGCGCGGGGTCGTTGATCAGGCCCTTCCAGCCCACCGTCGAGCGGGGCTTCTCGAAGTAGACCCGCATCACCACCAGCAGGTCGGCGGCGTGCCGGGCCGCCGCCTCGCGCAGCCGCCCGGCGTACTCCAGAGCCGCCGCGGGATCGTGGACCGAGCACGGGCCGACGATGGCGAGCAGCCGGTCGTCCTCGCGGTCCAGCACCCGGGCGACCGATCGTCGGCCGTCCAGCACGGCCGCGGCGAGCTCCTCGTCCAGTGGCAGCTCGTGGTGTAGCAGCGCCGGGGTGGTCAGCGGTACGACCCGGTCGATGCGTTGGTCGCTGACCCGGCCCAGTCCGGTGGTGGTCATCATCGTCCGCTCCCTCCGCCGGCCTCGCCCGGGGCCGGCGCCCGGGAGCCGAGCCGGCTGTCGACATGGAAAAAGCAGGGACGACGTCCCTGCTTCAGCCGGCTCGCGAGATCGGGTGACGTCAGGTCGTGGCCCAGTCACCGGCTCCCCGAGCCGGCTGACTAAACCATCGATACGAGCGCACCACGGAGGGAACGATACCCGACGCACCACGGTGTGTGGGACATGCGTCCAGGTAAATGGGATGGGTCCCCTCGGGGCGAAAGCCCCGAAGAGACCCATCCTGCCACGGGTGGGACGCCGGCCCGCCCACCGGGCGACCGACCTGCCTACAGCACGACCAGTCCACCGGTGACGGGCAGTTCACCGGTCTGGGCGCCGGACCAGTCCGAGGAGAAGAGCAGCCGGTCACCGTCGTACAGGGTGACGGCGAGCCGGTCCGTCCCGCCGAACAGTCCCCGGTCGGTGGCGGTGAGCTGCAGGACCAGCCCGGTGGCGACCGTCACCGGACGCCGTGCGTCGGTGACGTCGACCAGGCGGGCGCCGCCGCGCAGCGCGATCCGGTTGGCGCCGGCGACGCTCTGCACGCCGAGGGACGTCGCCGTGGTGCCCAGGATCTGGTACCTGCGGCCACCGGACCGGAACGTCAGTTCCGTCAGCGCGGCGTCGAGCCCGATCCTGGTCTGCGCCGCGAGCACCGTGACGTCGACCCGGGTCCGCGGATCGGCCGGGTAGGCGCCGGCCGACCGGGTCGGGGTCAGCCCGGCGGACCCGAGCACCACCCGGTTCTCCGGCCGCAACACCGCCACCGTGGCCGGGGCGTCGGCGCTGTAGGTGCCGCCGACCGTGACCGTCACCTGGTGGTCACCGGCCGGCAGGGTGGCGGTGCAGCTCGCCGAGCCCGTCGAGGGGTCGGTGCCGAGCGCGGCCACCGGCGCGGTGCACAGCGGACCGGCGGAGGTGCCGAAGGTCACCGTCGCGGTGGTGACGTCACCGGGGAAGGGATCTCCGCCGGCGTCCCGGACCGTCGCCCGCAGCAGCGCGGTGGTGCGTCCGGCCCGGTCGCCGTACGCCAGGGGATCCCCGGTGTACGTCGCCTCGGCCCGCTCGGGGGTCACCCGGACGACGAACCCGGCCGTGCCGGTGAGCCCGTCGGCGTCGGTCACGGTCACCGTCACCGGGTACTCGCCGGGGGCCGCCCGGGTGGTACCGGCGACCACCCAGGTCCGGGCACCGTCCCCCGCCTCCTTGGCCTGCAGGGACAGCCCGGCCGGCAGGCCGTCCGCGGTCGCGGTCAGCGCGTCGGCCCGGCCATCCGGGTCGGTGGCCCGGACGTACAGCTCCGGGGAGACGGGGTCGCTGTACTGGACCGTCACGACCGCCGGCCCGTCGACGGACACCTCCGGGGTGGCCCGCAGCGCGAAGTCGACGTCGCTGAGGTCGAAGAAGACGTTGTCGACCGCCTCGACCTTGATCCGGGCCGCCTTCGCGGCGACGTTCGGCAGGGTCACCGTCTCGGCGCCGTCGTTGGGCGTGCGCTCCGCGAGGACGTACGGGAAGGAGACCCCGCCGTCGACGGAGAGCGAGATCCGCACCTCGGTGGTGTTGACCGGGGCGACGTCGGTGCCGGCGACGTCCCAGGCCACCTCCAGCGCCGAGCCGCCGGCCAGGGTGCCGGCGTCGGCCGGGGCGGTGACCAGGAACGGTCCCGCCTCCGGCGCCAGCCGCAGCGCGGTGTCGGCGCTGGCGATGCCGCCGGCGCCCGGGTTTCCGTCCCGGACGGTGAGCCGGAAGTGCAGGGTCCGGTCCCCGGCGAAGCCGACCCAGTCGGCGGTGGGGAGGAACTCCGAGTAGCAGTCGACCAGCTCCGGCGGGAGGTTGCTGGCACTGCCACTGCTCGGCGGGGGCGGCGCCGGCGGGCAGGTTCCGGTGACCGCGTTGGTGTTGTTGGCCAGGATCTGCGCCATGTCCGGGAAGACCCGGGTCGGGTTGGTGGTGACGGTGTTCAGCCCCGGCGAGTAGTACTTCAGCGTCTCGTCCGGGCCGACGAGCGCCGCCGTGCCGAACTGCCGGAACAGCGGTCCGTTGGTCTTGGTGTTGGAGACCAGCGCGGTGCCGGCGGTACTGCCGCCGCTGATCCCGCCCCGGTCGTTCTGCTCCCACAGGTAGGTGACGGTGTCGCCGTCCGGGTCGGTGGCGCTGCCGGTCAGCGCGAACGGGGTCCGGACCGGGATCGTGTACGACTCCGGCGCCGTCACCACCGGTGCGTGGTTGCCGGTCTCCTCGACCCGCCAGCCCTGGTTGTCGACGGCACCGCCCCTGACCGTCTCGCCGACGAACCCGGTCGGTCCGGCGGCGCCGTCGGCGGCGGCCAGGGCGAGTGACTCGACGTCGGTGGCGGCGAGCGTCCCGCCGAAGGTGACCTGGAAGCCGGTGTCGTCGAGGGCGCCACCGCCGAACCCGGTGACGCTGACCGTGGCCCCGGCCGGCCAGCCCGGGATGTTCTCGATCGCCGACCTCAACCCGGCGGTGGTGTAGTTGACGCCCCGGACGATCGGCTCCGAGCTGTGGCCCCGGAAGCTGATCCGGAAGCTCTCGCCGTCGGTGTCGAAGTCGCGCAGGGCGACGTTCTGCACCTCGTTGACGGCGGGCCGCTGGGAGGTGACGTACGTGGTGATCTCGGTGTAGCTGTGGTGCGACCAGTACGGGTCGCTGTGCGGCTGCAGGTTGTCCTGCTGGCAGATGCCGGCGTACGCCATGATCGAGGAGCCGCTGCCCGGCTCGTACGAGCTGGCCGCGCTGCGGTTGCCGCCCGAGCAGTTCCACTGGGTGCCGTTGAAGGTGTGGTTGGCGCCGAACTGGTGGCCGAGCTCGTGCGAGACGTAGTCGACGGCGAAGTAGTCGCCGACCGGGGTCGGCAGACCGGTGCAGCCGCGTGCCTTGTTCGCCCCGCCGACCACGCCGAGCCCGGCGACCCCGCCACCGGCGACCCCGAGCGCGATGTGCCCGACGTCGTAGTTGCTTGCGCCGACGAGCTGGCCGAGGACGACCCCGGTGCGGTTGAGCGTGCTGCTGCTGCAGGAGCTGAGTTGGGCCGGGGTGTAGCAGGGCGCCGCCCCGCAGGGCCCGTTCGGGCCGGTCGCCTCGGCCGGGGTGTTCAGGTTGGTCCTGTCGGTCGCGTCGACCAGCACCAGGCGGATCGCCGTCTCGTCCTCGTAGATCTGGTTGACCCGGTTGACCAGGGTGACCTTGGCGGCGGTGACGTTCTCCGGACCGAAGAAGGCGGCGTAGGAGGGGTCGGTCACCAGGGCCAGCCGGTAGGTCCGCAGCCGCACCTCGGCGCCGCCGGTCGAGCCGGCCGGGACGTCGTCGGCGGGCTCCGCCGCCGCGTGCGACGCGTCCTCACGCTCCACGAAGACGTCGTCGGGGTGGGCGGTGTCGTGGACGTAGTAGCTCGCGTACCGGTCCCGGTCGGTCCGGCCGAACGGGTCGACGTACCAGACTCCCCGGGAGGAGCGGATCGAGGCGTGGAAGCCGAGCGGCGTGAGGTCCGCCCGGACGGTCGCGGTCGGATCGTCCACACCCCGTCCGGCGAACGTCCTGATCTCCGGGTGGCGGGCGGCGAGGCCGGGTTCCATCACCGGCGACTCGACCAGCGCGAAGCGCTCGGTCGTCCCCTCGGGGGTGGGCAGGGGGACCACCAGCGCCTGGGCACGGGCCGCAGGGCCGCCCTCGGCGGGCGCGCGGTCCAGGGTGGACGCGAAGGCCGTCCGGTCCAGGGCGAACCCCGCGTACCGGCGGGGCCGCACGTCGCTCGGGCCGGCCACCCGTGCGGTGGTGCCGGTGATACGCGTCCAGGGGTTGTCTGGTCGGGCCGGTGCGGCGGGGGCGGGGGCGGGGGTGACCAGCACCGGCAGCACGCCGGCCACGAGGGCGGTCGCGGTGAGCGCGGCCAGCCGCCGCCGTGGCGCGGCGGCGACGGCTGTCCACCGTCGCCGGTCGGGAGCCCGGCGGCGGGTGCCGGCGGGGAGCGAGCGCATCGTCACGGGTCGTCTCCTTGGGACTGCGTCGGCCGCTGGCCGGGGCCGGACCCACCGCGGTCCGGCCGGCCATCGATCGGCATCGGGGTGACCAAGACCATAGGGGTCCGCACGGTGTGGGGACACCCCCGGGCGGCCGGAACCCCACGGCCGCGGCGCGTTCCGCCGAGGTTGCCGTCCGGTACGGCCGGCGGATCGGATAGCGTCGTGGGCATGCCCGAGACCGGTTATCCCTGGCCGATCGAGACCACCCGGCTGGACAACGGCCTGCGCGTGGTGGTCAGCGAGGATCGCAGCGTGCCCGTCGTGGCGGTGAACCTCTGGTACGACGTCGGGTCGCGGCACGAGCCCGAGGGCCAGACCGGCTTCGCCCACCTGTTCGAGCACCTCATGTTCGAGGGCTCGGTCCACGTGGCCAAGACCGAGCACATGCGGCTCGTCCAGGGCGCCGGCGGGTCGCTGAACGCCACCACCAACCCGGACCGGACCAACTACTTCGAGACCCTGCCCTCCGAGCACCTGGCCCTGGCGCTGTGGCTGGAGGCCGACCGGATGGGTGGGCTGGTGCCGGCACTGACCCAGGAGACGCTGGACAACCAGCGCGAGGTGGTCAAGAACGAGCGGCGGCAGCGGTACGAGAACGTGCCGTACGGGGACGCGTGGCTGCGCCTGCTGCCGCTGCTGTACCCGCCCGGGCACCCGTACCACCACGCGACCATCGGCTCGATGGAGGACCTGGACGCCGCCGACCTGGCCACCTTCCAGGCCTTCCACACCACCTACTACGCACCGAACAACGCGGTGCTGACCGTGGCCGGGGACGCCTCGGCGAGCGAGGTCTTCGAACTGGCCGACCGGTACTTCGGGCGGCTGCTCCCGCAGCCGGACATCCCACCCGCGCCGGACGGCCGGGTGGTGCCGGCCACCGGCGTACCGGTCCGCCAGACGGTGACCGGGAACGTGCCGGCGCCGCGGATCTACCTCGCGCACCGCACCCACCCGTTCGGCGAGCCGGGCTACGACGTGGTGACCGTGCTCGCCACCGTGTTGGGCAGCGGCCGGGGCAGCCGGCTCTACCGGCGGCTGGCCGACGGTGCCCGGCTCGCCCAGCCGGACAGCGTCAGCGCGTTCGGGGTCGACCTCGCGCACGGTCCGGCACCGTTGATCATCACCGCGACCGCCCGGGACGGGGTCACCGCCGAGCAGCTGGAGGCCGGTCTGGTCGAGGTGGTCGAGGGGCTGGCCGACGGGGTGACCGACGAGGAGATCGAGCGGGCCCGGGCCCTGCTGACCACCGCCTGGTGGCGGCAACTCGCCACGGTGGACGGCCGGGCCGACGTCCTCGGGCGGCACGCCACCCAGCTCGGCGACCCGGCCCGGGCGGCCGAGCGGCTACCCCGGTGGCTGTCGGTCACCGCCGACCAGGTGACCGAGCTGGCCCGGGACCTGCTCGGCGGTGCCGACCGGGTGACCCTGACCTACCTGCCCGACGACGCGGCGGGCGTACGCGAGGAGGCGGCGTGAGCGAGCTGTTGGTCAGCGAGCGGCCGGTACCGGGCACCCCCCGGCCGTACACCTTCCCGACCGTGGTGCGGCGGAGCGTGGCCGGGGGTGACGTGGTCGCCGCCCACCTGCCCGGCCACAACCTGGCGGTCGCGGTCCTGCTGCTCGACGCCGGTGCCGGGCGGGAGCCGGTGGGCCGGGAAGGGCTGGCCGGGGTCGTCGCCAAGGTGCTGGAGGAGGGGACGACCCGGCGGGACGCCACCGGGTACGCGCTCGCCCTGGAAGGGCTCGGCACCGAGCTGTCGGTCTCGGTGGACTGGGACTCCTTCCAGGTCGGGGTGCAGGTCCCGGTGGACCGGCTGCCGGCGGCGGTGGAGCTGCTGGCCGAGGCGGTCCGCACCCCGAGACTCGACCCGGCGGATATCGACCGGGTCCGGAACGACGAGGTGACGGCGCTGCGGATGTACTGGGCCAACCCCGGTCCCCGGGCCGACGCGGCGCTGCGCGCCGCGTTGTTCGGCGTGGACCGGCGGCCGGGGCGGCCGATGGACGGCGACCCCGAGTCGGTCGCCGCGGTCACCGTGGACGACGTGGTCGCGTTCCACGCCGAGTGGCTGACCCGGGCGGGGACCCTGCTGGTCGCCGGTGACCTGGACCGCATCGACCTCGACACGTTGGCGGCCACGGCGTTCGTCGGTGCCTCGCCGGCGGCGGAGCCGGCCGGTGACCCGCTCGACCTCGTGGTCCCCGACCAGCGGCGGATCGTCCTGGTCGACCGGCCCGGCTCGGTGCAGTCCACGCTACGGCTGGGGCACGTCGCCCCCCACCGGGCGCACCCGGACCACGTGCCGATGACGCTCGCCGCGACGGTGCTGGGCGGGGCGTTCACCTCACGGCTCAACCACCTGATCCGGGAGGTTCGCGGCTACACGTACGGGATCAGGGCCGAGTTCGGGTACTCCCGGCGGTTCGGTCGGTTCGTGGTCAGCTCCGGCGTGCAGACCGCGGTCACCGCGCCCGCCCTGGTGGACGCGGTCGGCGAGATCACCCGTACCCGGGACACCGGGGTGACCGAGGCGGAGCTGGCGGTGGCCCGGTCCTGGCGGGCCGGCCAGCTCTCCGTGGAGCTGCAGACACCGCGGGCGATCGCGAACGCCCTGGCCACCCTCGTGGTGTACGACCTGCCGGACGACTACCACGCGTCGCTGCGGGAGGCGCTGCTCTCCGCGACCGAGTCCGAGGTCTCGGCGGCGGCCGCCGCGCACCTGTACCCCGAGGGGCTGACCCTGGTGGTGGAGGGCGACGCCGGCGCGATCCGGGACGACCTCGTCGCCAGCGGCCTGGGCGAGGTCGTCGACGCGGGCTGACCAGGCCCGCCGGGCCGCCGTGGCCAGCGGGTGGGAATCGGCTTGCCAGGTCGTTCCGGCGACTGGGTAGCCTGCGGGTATGAGGATCGGCATCGTTGGGGCCACCGGTCAGGTCGGCGGCGTGATGCGGCGGATACTCGCCGAGCGTCGGTTCCCGGTGGAGCGGTTGCGGTTGTTCGCCTCGGCACGGTCGGCGGGGCGGACCCTGCCGTGGCGGGACGGCGAGGTCGTCGTCGAGGACGCCGCGACCGCCGACTACGCCGGACTGGACATCGTGCTCTTCTCGGCCGGGAAGGAGACGAGCAGGGCCCTCGCCCCCCGGGTCGCCGAGGCCGGCGCGGTGGTGATCGACAACTCCTCCGCCTGGCGGATGGACCCCGAGGTGCCGCTGGTGGTGGCGGAGGTCAACCCGCACGCCGCCGCCGTACGCCCGAAGGGGATCATCGCCAACCCCAACTGCACCACGATGGCGGCGATGCCGGTGCTCCGCCCGCTGCACGCCGAGGCCGGGCTGGTCAGCATGGTGGTCTCGACGTACCAGGCGGTCTCCGGGGCCGGCCTGGCCGGGGTCGCCGAGTTGGACGAGCAGGTCCGCAAGGTCGCCGACGGCGCCACCGCGCTGACCTTCGACGGGTCGGCCGTCGACTTTCCCGCCCCGCGCAAGTTCGCCGCGCCGATCGCGTACAACGTGCTGCCGCTGGCCGGCTCGATCGTCGACGACGGCTCGGCGGAGACCGACGAGGAGCAGAAGCTCCGCAACGAGAGCCGCAAGATCCTGGAGATCCCCGACCTGCGTGTCTCCGGCACCTGCGTCCGGGTTCCGGTCTTCACCGGGCACTCGCTCCAGGTCAACGCCCGGTTCGCCCGCCCGCTGAGCCCGGCCCGGGCGCGGGAGCTGCTCGACGGCGCCCCGGGAGTGGCGCTGGCGGACGTGCCGACCCCGCTCATGGCGGCCGGCAAGGACCCGACGTACGTCGGCCGGATCCGCGTCGACGAGACGGTCGAGAACGGGCTGGCGTTCTTCTGCTCCAACGACAACCTGCGCAAGGGCGCCGCGCTGAACGCGGTGCAGATCGCCGAGCTGGTGGCCGCCGAGTCGGCGTGACGTGTCGGGCGCCCGGTCCGGCCCGTCGGTGTGACGCGACCACGGCGGCCGGCCCGGGCCCGCTCGGCGAGGTGTCCGCGGCCGAAAGGTGTACCCGGTGGAGAACCAGACGGAACAGGCCCTGTTCGAGCTGCTCGGCAGCGGGTCACTCGGTGTCCTGGCGACGGTCAGACGGAACGGCCGTCCCCAGTTGTCCACCGTCGTCTACACCTACGATCCCGCCCGGCGGCTGATCCGGGTCTCGGTGACCGAGGGGCGGGCGAAGACGGCCAACCTGCGGCGCGACCCGCGGGCCAGCCTCCACGTCAGCAGCGCCGACGGCTGGTCGTACGTGGTCGCCGAGGCCACCGCCGAGCTGAGCCCCACCGCGGCCGACCCGCACGACGCCACGGTCGAGGAGCTGGTCGAGGTCTACCGCGCGATCCGGGGCGAGCATCCGGACTGGGACGACTACCGGCGCGCCATGGTCGCCGACCGTCGGCTGGTGCTGCGGCTCGCGGTCACGCGGGTCTACGGCATCCCCCCGCGCCGCTGATCCCCGGCCACCACAAACCGGCGCGTCTCCCCACACCCCGACCAGCGGTCACGCCCGCGTGCCCGCTCCCGGTCGGTCACCGCCGTCCCGGTCGCGGGTCGTTCGGGCGGTCACCCCGCCGGTGGCCCACCTCGTCCCCGTCCGGACGGCCGTCCTGTCGGACGACGGCGGTTACCTTCCGTGCTGCCCGGGTAGGCGACGGTCGACACGAGAGGGGAGCAGGATGACGACCGTCGGAGAGTTCATGACGACCCGGCTGGTGACCATGGACGGCACCGATACGCTCACCGCCGCCGCCCAGGAGATGCGGGACAGCGCGATCGGCGACGTGATCGTCACCAACGGGGACCGGGTGGTCGGGATCGTCACCGACCGGGACATCACGGTCCGCGGCGTCGCGGAGGGACTGGACCCCACCACCGCCACGCTGAACGAGATCCTCACCCAGGACGTGGTCACCGTGTCGCAGTACGACGACGCGGTGGCGGCGGCCGACCTGATGCGCACCTACGGCGTACGGCGACTGCCGGTGGTCGAGGACGGCCGGCTGATCGGGCTGGTGTCCCTGGGCGACCTCGCGGTCGAGCGGGAACCGCAGTCCGTGCTCGCCGACATCAGCGCCGACGAACCGAACAACTGACCCGATCCCGGCCGTGCCCTCCGCCCGCGAGTGCCGGGCGGGGCGGCCGGGTGGGTGTGGGACCAGCGCCGCGAGGTGAGGGGAGGGCCGAAGCGGTGGACCCGACGACCAGCTTTCTCGAGTCGCTCAACCACCGGCCCCCGGACGTGCTGCTGAGCAGGGTCCGGGGCACCGTGCGGCTCGAGCTCGAGGAGGGGGACCACCTCGACACCTGGCTGCTGGTGTACAGCCTCGGCAACGTGAGCGCCGCCCAGGCGGACCGGCCGGGAGACTGTACCGTCCGGACCGACCGGGGCTTCTTCGACCGCATCGCGACCGGCGACGTGAACCCCATCGCCGCGCTGCTGCGCAACCGCGTCAGCGTCGAAGGCGACCTGATCCTCTACACCTATCTCCGGCACCTGGTGCCCGGCCCGCCCGGTGCGCACGACCCGCGGGAGTGGGTGCGGCGGCGGAGGCAGCAGCGATGAAGCCACTCGTCAGCATCCTCGACGGAAACACCTTCGTGGTCAGCGACAACCGGGGAGACATCGACCCCTCGCCGACCTTCCCCACCGGACTCTTCTCGTACGACACCCGGTTCCTGTCCAAGTGGGAGCTGCGCGTCAACGGCGAACAGCTCACCCCGCTGTCCGTGGACGACCTCCAGTACTACGAGTCGCAGTTCTTCCTGGTGCCGGGGGAGCCGACGCACTACGGCGACGCCACGTTGTCGATCATCCGTCGTCGGGTCATCTGCGGGAGTTTCCGGGAGGCGCTGACCATCCTCAACCACGCCGACGAGCCGGTCGAACTGACCGTGCGGCTGGACGTGGAGTGCGACTTCGCGGACCTGTTCGAGATCAAGGACGTGCGGGAGAAGAAGGGTGACACCACCGTCACCCTCGACGAGGGCGAGCTGCGCTACTGCTACCAACGGGAGACCTACCGGCGCGAGACGGTGATCACCTCCAGCGCACCCGCCGAGTACCACCCGGGTGGCCTCGTCTTCCACCTGCGCATCGACCCGCACGGGCGCTGGGACACCAGCATCCTGGTGGAGACCCTGGTCGAGGGGGCCGGCGGCCGGGACATCCGGATCAACCTCCAGCGGCACCACGGCCGCGCGGCGGACGAGCTGCGCCGGGAGCTGGACGAGTGGCTGGCCCGGGCGCCGAAGCTCACCAGCGACTACGAGGCCCTGGAGGAGTCGTACCACAAGAGCCTGGTCGACCTGGCCGCGCTGCGCTACACGCCGCTGGCCACGGGTGACCGGCTGCCGACCGCCGGCCTGCCCTGGTTCATGACGCTCTTCGGCAGGGACAGCATCATCACCTGCCTGCAGACCCTGCCGTTCACCCCGGAACTGACCGCGCCGACGCTGCGCTACCTGGCGTTGGCCCAGGGCGTGCACCTGGACGACTTCCGGGACCGGGAGCCGGGCAAGATCCTGCACGAGACCCGGTACGGGGAGTCGACCGCCTTCGAGGAGCAGCCGCACTCGCCGTACTACGGGTCCGCCGACTCCACACCGCTGTTCGTGATCCTGCTCGACGAGTACGAACGGTGGTCCGGGGACACCGCGCTGGTCGCCGAGCTGGAACACGAGGCTCGGGCCGCGTTGGACTGGATCGACCGGTACGGCGACCTGATGGGCAACGGCTACGTCTGGTTCGAGCGGCGGAACCTGCGCAACGGGTTGGAGAACCAGTGCTGGAAGGACTCCTGGGACGCCATCTCGTACTCCTCGGGAGAGCTGCCGGATTTTCCCCGGGCCACCTGTGAGCTGCAGGGCTACGCGTACGACGCCAAGATGCGGGGGGCCCGACTGGCGCGGCTGGTGTGGGGCGACCCGCTCTACGCCGACCGGCTGGAGCGGGAGGCGGCGGAGCTGAAGCGGCGCTTCAACCGGGACTTCTGGGTCGCCGACGGCGAGTACTACGCGCTGGGTCTGGACATCGAGGGCAGGCAGGTCGACGCGCTCTCGTCGAACATGGGTCACCTGCTGTGGAGCGGGATCGTCGACGAGGACCGGGCGGCGAAGGTCGTCGAGCACCTGCTGGGGCCGCGGCTCTTCTCGGGCTGGGGTGTCCGGACGCTGGCCATGGGTGAGGGGCGCTACAACCCGATCGGCTACCACGTCGGCACCGTCTGGCCGTTCGACAACTCGCTCATCGCCTGGGGACTGCGCCGGTACGGCTTCCGCGAGGAGGCCGGGCGGATCGCCGAGGCCGTGATCGACGCGGCGAAGTACTTCGGTGGACGACTGCCGGAGGCGTTCGCGGGGTACGACCGGTCGCTGACGAAGTACCCGGTGCAGTACCCCACCGCGTGTAGTCCGCAGGCCTGGTCGACCGGGACGCCGATGTTGCTGATCCGGACGCTGCTCGGCCTGGAACCGCACGGCGAACACCTGGTGGTGGACCCGGCGCTGCCGGAGCGGATGGGCCGTATCGAGGTGTTGGACATCCCGGGCCGATGGGGCCTGGTCGACGCCTTCGGGCGGGGACGTGGCTAGCCGCGGGGTGTGGCGCGGCGGCCCCGGGCGG
>CALGAM010000192.1 GCA_937951935.1 uncultured Micromonospora sp.
TGGGAGTCGATGTAGATGCACCAGTCCGGGCACTCCCGGGCGCAGAGCATGCAGACCGTGCAGTTCTCCTCCAGCAGCGCGATCACACCCCGGGAGCGCGGTGGCAGCTCGGGCGCGACGTCGGGGTACTGCCGGGTGTGCGAGCGCCGGGTCATCGTCCTGAGCGTGACGGCCAGCCCCTTGGCCAGCCCTTCCCCGGGAAGGTTCGTGCGCTCGCTCATGCGCCTTATCCTGCCGTGTCGGCGGTTCTCGCGCGACCTCCCGACGCGGGCGGGAACGCGCACCGGACGGCACGGCGGTCGCCCGGCGTCCCGCGGGGACCGTGTCCGGGGCGGGGACGTGGGGTCTCTGCCGGGGAGTGGGCGTCGGTCCGGGCTCAGGAGAGGGCGAGCCGGACCCCGGCGGTGAGGACGAGCTGGCCGAGCGCCACCGGCACCAGCACCAGCCAGCACAGCCGCTGCAGTTGGTCCTCGCGCAGCCGGGGGTAGCTCACCCGGACCCAGATGATCACGAACGAGACCAGGAACACCTTGACCAGGGTCCAGAGCCAGCCGAGATGCGCGTCGGCGAACGGGCCCTGCCACCCGCCGAGGAAGAGCACGGTGGTGAGCGCGGCGATCACCACGATGCCGGCGTACTCGGCGAGCAGGAAGAAGGCGAACCGCAGGCCGGTGTACTCGGTCATGTACCCGAAGACCAGTTCGGAGTCGGCGACCGGCATGTCGAACGGGGGCCGGCGGATCTCGGCCAGTCCGGCGACGAAGAAGACCAGCATCGCCGGCGCCTGCCAGAGCAGCCACCACGGCCGCCACGCCTCGACGATGCCGGGCAGGCTGAGGGTGCCGGCCGCCATCGCCACGCTCGCCGCGGCCAACACCAGCGGCAGCTCGTAGCCGAGCAGCTGGGCGGCGCCGCGCAGCCCGCCCAGCAGGCTGTACTTGTTCGCCGAGGCCCAGGCCGACATCAGCACCGCGACCACCCCGACCCCGACCACCGCGAGCACGAAGAACAACCCGACGTCCAGCGGCTGCCCGACCAGGTCGTTCGGCCCGAGCGGGATGACCAGCAGGGCCAGCAGGTACGGCACCAGCGCCACCACCGGTGCGAGCCGGAACACCGCCCGGTCCGCGTCGCGCGGGGTGACGTCCTCCTTCTGCACGAACTTGAGCCCGTCCGCCACGAGCTGGGCCCAGCCGTGGAAGCCGCCCGCGTACATCGGGCCGAGCCGGCCCTGCATGTGGGCCATCACCTTGTGCTCGGTCTGCCCGACCACCAGCGGGAGCACCAGGAAGGCGGCGACCACGCCGACGACCCGGACCAGCAGTTCCAGCCAGAGCGGCATCAGGACACCTCCCCGCCGTCGGCCGGCGTCTCCGGTGGCTGCGTCCCGCCCGGGGACGCACCGTCGGCGGACGTCCCGGGCGACGCCGGTGACCGCGGCCCCGAGCCGGGGCGGGCGGTGCGTGGCGGCCGGGACGGTGTGCCGGGGGTTCCGGTCGTCGGCTGACGCCGGGCCGGTCGCCGCGCCGGGCCCTCCGCCTCCGGTACGGCCGCCGCCGGGCCCCACTCCCCCGGAGCCGGTACGCCCGGTGGCCGGGCCGCCTGCCGCCGGGAGGTCCCGGCCTCGGACTCACCCGGCTCCTTCGCCCCCGGCCAGGCCTTGGCGACCCGGGAGGCGAGCACGAACTCCTTGCGCAGCGGATACCCCTCGAACTGCGGCGGCAGCAGCAGCGGAGCCAGGTTGGGGTGTCCGGCGAAGTCGATGCCGAACATCTCGTGCGTCTCCCGCTCGTGCCAGGCCGCCCCGGGGAAGAGGTCCACCACCGACGGCACCGTGGGTGCGTCCCGTGGCACCCGGGTGCGGAGCAGCACGCCGTGCCGGTGCCGGGTCGACCAGAGGTGCACCACCACGTCGAAGCCGGCGTCCAGTTCGTCGACGGCGGAGAGCCAGTCGAAGAAGTCGCAGGCCAGCTCGGTGTCGTCCCGGGCCGCCCGGATCGCTTCACGCCACCGGGTCGGCGGCACGTCGACGGTCGCCCGGGCGTACGCCGCGCCGCCGGAACGGCCGACGGTGACGTCGGCGTCCGCGAGCAGCGTGCCCAACCGGTTTCCGACCTCGTCCGGCGTCATGCCGCGATCCTATGGCCATCCGGGGCGGACGTCGCCCGGCCGACTCTGCCGGCACCACCCGGGTTCGTGGCTGGTTTGCACCAAATCGGGATGGTTCACGGGGAAGAATTGGCCAGGTGCGTGCGATTACCGTGATCCCGGGCCGACCCGATTCGCTGCGGCTGGTCGAGGACCATCCCGAGCCGAGCGCCGACGAGGGCGCGGTGCTGGTGGAGACGATCGCGGTCGGCATCTGCGCCACCGACCACGAGGTCGTCGTGGGCGGCCACGGCGAACCGCCGCCGGGATCGGAGTCCCTGGTCCTCGGGCACGAGTCGCTGGGGCGGGTGATCGAGGACCCGACCGGCACGCTGGCCCCGGGCGACCTGGTCGCCGGTATCGTCCGGTATCCCGATCCGGTGCCCTGCGACAACTGCGCGGTCGGTGAGTGGGACATGTGCCGCAACGGCCGGTACACCGAGCACGGCATCAAGGGCCTGCCGGGCTTCGCCCGGGACCGCTGGCGTGTCCCGCCGGCGTTCGCCGTACGGCTCGACCCGAGCCTCGGCGAGCTGGGTGTGCTGCTGGAGCCGACCAGCATCCTCGCCAAGGCGTGGGAGCACATCGAGCGGATCGGCGCCCGGGCCGAGTGGGATCCGCAGACCGTTCTGGTCACCGGTGCCGGGCCGATCGGGCTGCTGGCCACCCTGCTGGCCTGCCAGCGCGGCTTCGAGGTACACGTGCTGAACCGCGCCGAGAGCGGTGCCAAGCCGGGACTGGTCCGGTCACTCGGCGCCCACTTCCACACCGGCAGCGTCGCCGCCCTGCCGGGCGAGTTCGACATCGTGTTGGAGTGCACCGGCGCCCCACCGGTGGTCCTGGACGCGATGTGCAAGGCGGCACCGAACGGCATCGTCTGCCTGGCCGGTGTCTCCACCGGTGGCCGGAGCATCGACTTCGACGCCGGGGCGCTCAACCGCGCGCTGGTCCTGGAGAACAACGTCGTCTTCGGCACCGTCAACGCCAACCGGCGGCACTGGGAGCTCGCCGCCGAGGCGCTGGCCGCCGCCGACCGGGACTGGCTGCGCAGGGTGGTCAACCGCCGGGTGCCGCCGGAGGCGTACGCCGAGGCGTACCAGCGGCAGCCCGACGACATCAAGGTGGTCATCGACTTCTCGGCGTGACCGGGTGACCGGCTGGCGGGCGGCCGGGGCGCCGGCGGCGGCTACGCCCCGGGCGGGGTGACCGGCGGAGCGGTCAGCGACGCGACGTCGCGGCCGGGGTGGGCCGGTGTCGCCGGGGGGACCTCGGCCGGCGGGGCGAGCGGGTCGGGCCGGGAGACCCCGCCGATGCCGGACCGTTCGGCGGCGATCTTCTCCTGGAGCCGCAGGATGCCGTGCAGCAGCGCCTCCGGTCGCGGCGGGCAGCCCGGTACGTAGACGTCGACCGGGATGATCTGGTCGACGCCCTTGGTCACCGAGTACGAGTCCCAGTAGGGGCCGCCGCAGTTCGAGCAGGCGCCGAACGAGATGACGTACTTCGGCTCCGGCATCTGGTCGTAGAGCCGCCTGATCGCCGGGGCCATCTTGTCGGTGACCGTGCCGGAGACCACCATCAGGTCGGCCTGGCGCGGCCCGTGCGCGAACGGGATCACCCCGAGGCGCATGAAGTCGTGCCGGCTCATGCTGGTGGCGATGAACTCGATCGCGCAGCAGGCGAGGCCGAAGTTGAAGACCCAGAGCGAGTAGCGGCGGCCCCAGTTCAGCACGAACCGGATCGGCTCGCCGAGTACCGCCGGTAGCCGCACGATCCACACCCTCCTCAGCCGGTCCCCCGTCAGTCAACCACAACGGGGGCGTCGGGCCGAAGCGCCGCCGGCCAGGAGGCGCCCTGGACCGGCTTGGCGACCAGCCTCAGCATCTGTTCGATCTGCGCGGTCCGGGACTGCTCGATCCGCCGGGCCAGGTCCCGCACCTGGGGGTGGGCGCCGGACCGCTGTTCGGTCTGGGCCATCTCGACGGCACGGTGGTGGTGGCCGATCAGCATGTTGAGGAAGGCGACCTCGAACTCGGCGCCGCTGCGGCCGAGCAGGGCGGCGAGCCGTTCCCGCCCGGTCACCGGTGTCACGCCGTGGTCGGCGTGCGCGTGCGGGTCCGCCTCGAGCGGCCGGTTCCACGAGCGCAGCCAGACCTGTATCGCGTCCCGCTCGTCGACCTGGGTGACCTCGATCGCGGCCGCCAGCATCTTCACGTCCTTCCGCCGCGCACGGTCGGGTACCAGCCGGACCAGCTCCAGCCCTTCGCCGATGTGGGTCACCATCATCTGCAGGAACGTGACGTCAGCCTCGTTGAACGCGTCCGGGTCGGCGGTCGCGGTGACCGGTGCGCCGGGGGATCCGGTGGCGGACGGGTCGGTCGAGGCGGCGCCGCAGCCGCCGAGCAGCAGCGCCAGGGCCACCACGACCGGCGTCCGGCGAAGACGCGGCATGTTCCTGCTCCTTTCCGAGGTTCGGTCCAGCGGGCCGCCGGGGTGATCCGGCACGGCGGTGTGGGGGCGGGTCGGCGGTGCGGGCGGTGGGGACGCCCGCACCGCCGACCAGGTCAGACTCGTTCCCAGAGCGCCGGCGTGTTCGGCGGCTCCCAGCCGGTGAGGGTGGTGTGCGCCTGCCGGCAGCGGTACCGCACGCCGCGGTAGGTCACCTCACTGCCCACCTGGTACGTCACACCCGGGAACCAGGTGTCCTCGGCCGACGCCGCGTCGCTCTTCGCCCCGGGTGGTGCGGCCGCCGGGGCCGGGAGGGGAAGTCTCTCCCAGAGCGCCGGCGTGTTCGGCGGCTCCCAGCCGGTGAGGGCGGTGTGCGCCTGCCGGCAGCGGTACCGCACCCCGTCGTAGGTCACCTCACTGCCCACCTGGTACGTCACACCGGGCTGCCAGGAGGTGGCACCGGCCGGGGCCGTCGGAACGGGTGGCGTCGTGGCCGGAGGCGTGGTGACCGGTGGCGTCGTGGGCGGCGGCGGGGGCGCGGTCGTCTGGGGCGCGGTGGGAACCGGGTTCGGGTTGCCTCCCCCGCCGATCTGCAGGTCGACGCAGGCGTAGAAGGCGTTGGCCGTGTCGGCGATGTTCCAGACGGCGAGCAGCTTCTGCCGGCCGGTGAAGCCGCCGAGGTTGACGGTGTGCGAGACGGTGGCCGGGGGCCGGCGTCCCCCGTCGTCGAAGACGGCGAGCCGGGTGTCGCCGATGTAGTACTCCCAGGTGCTGGTGGCGTGCGCGGCGGTGAGCACCCAGGTGAAGGTCACCGTGCTGCCCACCGAGGTGGCGGGCCAGTTGCGGCTGTCGTCGCTGAGCACGGCGAAGCGGGCGATGTTGGCGTGGCAGCTGCGCAGGCCCTTCGGCCCTTCCACGCTCTGCGGCTCGTACTGGATGTCCCCGCAGTCGGGGACCGCCCGCTGCGCGCAGAGTGCCTGCCGGCTGGGCGGCGACGAGATGTAGCCGTGCGCCTGGGCGGCCGGGGCCGCCACGAGCACGCCGGCCAGGACGGCGGCGGCCGTCGCGAGTGTCAGGACCACGGACCTTCGCATCGCGGGCTCCTTACACATGGGGGAAGTTTTCCTTACCATAGAGGAAATATTGTTAACAGTAAATCTGCTCCAATATTCCCCCGACGCAGGCAGGAGATCGGATCGTCGTTGGGTGGACAGCCCGCTCAGTAGTACGTCGGCCGCTGCAGAAGGTTCAGAAACTCGGTCAGCAATTTCTCGCGAAGGGGTGGCGCCACGGCGTCGAGGACCGTGTTCACCCGGGCCATCGGTACCGGCAGCCCGGACGGTGGCTCCGCACCGGCGTCGACGGCGAGGCCCAACCCGGCGGCGAGCCCGGCCACCAGCTCCGGGGTGAGCCGCTCCGGACCCAGCGTGCCGACCAGGGCCAGCACCTCGGCCGGAAGCTCGACCGGGCCGGCCCGGCGGGCCGCCTCGGCCGCGTCCCGCAGCGCCGCGCCGAACTCCGACACCCGGGGCGCCACCGCGGCGGTCACCGAGAGGTGGATGTTCGCCGGCAGGCCGGCGTACGACAGCTGGGGCTGGGTGTGCCAGCCACGCGCGGCCAGCTCGTCGGCGAGGACGAACACGTCCAGCCCGGGATCGGCGCTGGTGAAGCAGACCACGGTCGACTCCGGTTCGGCGAGCAGCCGCAGACCCTCCACCTCCCCGACGGCTGCGGCCAGTCCGCGTACCGCCGTCAGGGTCCGCTCCGCCAGCGCCAGGTAGCCGGCGTCGCCGATGTGGCGCAGCGTGGCGTAGGCGGCGGCGATCGGCCCGCCGGAGCGGGTCGACGAGATCACCGGGTTCACCACGGTGTAGCCCGGCCAGCCGGCGAACGCGAAGTACTGCGGCCGGCGCAGCGCGGCGTCCCGGTGCAGCAACACCGAGACCCCCTTCGGGGCGTAGGCGTACTTGTGCAGGTCGACCGAGATCGAGGTGACGCCGGGGACCGTGAAGTCGAACGGCGGCACCGCCACCCCGAGCCGCCGCAGGTACGGCAGGGTCCACCCGCCGAAGCAGGCGTCCACGTGGCAGCGCACCCCCGCCGCCGTGGCCACCTCGGCGATCTCGGCGACCGGGTCCACCACGCCGTACGGGTACGCGGGTGCGGAGCAGGCGACCAGCACGGTGTCCGGGCCGACCGCCGCCCGGACGTCCTCGACCGACGGCCGCAGCGTCTCCGGCGACACCGGCACCTGGTCGAGCGTGACCCCCAGGTAGTGCGCCGCCTTGGCGAACGCGGCGTGCCCGGTCACCGGCACGACCAGCCGGGGCCGGCTCACCTCCGGCCGGGCGTCCCGGGCGGCCTTCACGGCCAGCATCAGCGACTCGGTGCCGCCACCGGTGACACTGCCGACCACCTCCGGGGCGGCCGTGCCGGGCCCGCCGCCGAGCAGCCGGGCCGCCGCCCCGACCAGCGCGTTCTCCAGCGCCAGCAGGGACGGGAACGCCGTCGGGTCGAGCCCGTTGACGTGCGCCGACCCGGCGTACGCCGCACCGGCCAGCTCCTCCAGCCCGGGAAGCCCCGGGTCGTAGACGTACGCGAACAGCCGCCCACCGTGGGTCGGCAGATCCAGCTCCCGCAGCCGGCGCAGCTCGGCCAGGATCCGCTCGGCGGGTACGCCCTCCTCCGGCAACGCCTCGATCATGGCGGTCACCGTAACAGCAGACCCGCCGGACGCCGGTGACGTTCAGGCACGGCGCCCCGGATCCCGTCCGTCGGGTCCCGGACCGACTCCCACCCGCTGCGGGTCGGGTTCACCCGGCCGGCTGTCGTCCCCGGCCACGGGCCCGGTGGCACCGGCCAGCCGCTGCGGCGTCAGGTCGTAGCCGCGCATGACCAGCACCGCCAGCCCGATGAGCAACGCCGGCAGCACCGTGAAGCCGAGCAGCACCCCGAGGCGGGCGCTCGCCGGCTGCGCCGCCGCGGTGCCGGTCGAGGAGGGGACGTACCCGAACAGCTGCAGCACCAGGCCGTAGATGCCGGGACCGAGCGCCAGGCCGAACGTCTCCCCCGCCGTCCAGAGCCCGGTGAAGACGCCGGCCTGGCGGCGTCCGGTCCGTGCCGTGTCGTGGGCGATGCAGTCGGGCAGCATCGCCATCGCGAAGACCTGCTGCCCGGCGTACCCGGCGCCGACCACCGCCACCACCGCGTAGACCAGCCCCACCGGCAGCACCGGCGCGGCGAGCAGCGCCAACACGCCGCCGGCCAGGATCAGCGACGCCACGACGAAGGCCCGGGCCTTGCCCAGGCGGGCTCCGGCCCGGTTCCACAGCGGCATCACCAGCAACGCCGGGCCCACGAAGCACGCGAACAGCACCGTCGGACCGGTCTGCGGGTCCCGCAGGATCTGCTCGGCGAAGTAGTCGACCCCGGCCAGCACCGTCGCGATCCCGGCCGACTGCACGACGAAGCAGACCAGCAGCAGCCGGAACGGCCGGTTGCCCGCCACCACCGCGAACTGGGCACGCAGGCTCGGCTCACTGGCCACCACGACGTCGGCCGGTGCGGCCCGGGTGCCGAGGAACGCCCCGACCGCGCCGACCACGACCAACGCCGCGACGAACAGGCCGAGCCAGCGGTGCCCGGCCACCCCGTCCCCGCCGGCGGTCACCACCAGCGGCGCCGCCGCCCCGGAGACCAGGATCGCCACCGCCAGGACGGCGACCCGCCAGGCCATCAGCCGGGTCCGCTCGGCGTAGTCGGAGGTCAGTTCGGCCGGCATCGCGACGTAGGGAACCTGGAAGAACGCGTACGCCGTCGCGGCGAGCAGGAACGCCACCGCCACGTACCCGGCGGCGGCCGGACCGGCGTCCCCGCCGAACGGGGCGGCGAAGATGGCCGCGAAGAGGACCGCCAGGGCGAACCCGCCACCCAGCAGGTACGGCCGACGGGCACCCCAGCGCGACCGGGTCCGGTCCGAGATCCGCCCGGCGATCGGGTTCACCAGCACGTCCCACGCCTTGGGCAGCAGCACCAACAGCGCGGCCACCCCGGCGGCCACGCCCATGGTGTCGGTCAGGTACGGCAGCAGTACCAGGCCGGGCACCGTGCCGAAGGCTCCGGTGGCGAGCGAGCCGAGCGCGTACCCGGCGTGCACCCGCCGGGGCAGGTGGGCCGGGGGCAGGCCGGCCCGGGGTGGCGGGGCGTCCATGCGCCGGAATGGTACTGGCGTGGTCGTCGCCGGTCACCGGTCGGAGCTTCCGCTGATCACCGGTGTTGCCCTACCGTGCGACGTGGTCGCCTGCTCGACCCGAGCAGCGTGTCCGCTCACCCGGTATGCCGGGCCCGGGGCGGGCGATCATCGCAGTGCTCGGTACGCCAGACGAGGAGCGAGCCGGATGCGCATCCTGTTGGTCGAGGACGACGTCCGGGTGGCCGGTGCGATGGCCTCCGCGCTGTCCCGGCGCGGGTACGACGTCGAACGCGCCGCCACCGCCGCGGCCGCGCTCGCCGCCGCCCCCTGTGACCTGGTGCTGCTCGACCTCAACCTCCCGGACGGCGACGGGGTGGAGGTCTGCCGCATCCTGCGTCAGCGCAACGCCCAGCTCGGCATCATCGCGGTGACCGCCCGGGGCGAGGAGCGGGACCGGATCGTCGGGCTGCGGATGGGTGCGGACGACTACGTCGTCAAGCCGTTCTCCATGGCCGAGCTGGAGGCCCGGATCATCGCCGTGCTCCGGCGTACCAGCTCGGTCACGCCCCGTCCGGAGACCATCGAGGTCGGCCCGGTCTGGATCGACGCCGCCGCCCGGCTGGTCACCGTGCACGGCCGGGCCGTCGCCCTGACCCGCAAGGAGTTCGACATCCTGCTGTCGCTGGCCCGCCAGCCGGGCGCGGTGGTGCCCCACGAGCGCATCGTGCTGGACGTCTGGCCCACCACCGGGGCGGCCCGGCACACCGTCGAGGTACACGTCGGGTCGCTGCGCGCCAAGATCGGCGACCCCGACCTGGTCCAGACCGTGCGTGGTGTGGGATACCGGCTCCGGGCCGCGTAGACCGGAGTCGACGTGCGCCGACGCCTGGTTTTCAGCTACTCGCTGCTGATGATCCTGGTTCTGCTCGCCCTGGAGACCCCGCTGGCGATCACCCTGGCCAACCGGGAGACCGAGCGGGTCCGGGCGGACCGGCTCGCCGACGCCAACCGGTTCGCCTCGCTCTCCGGTCCCGCGCTGCGCAGCGGCAGGGTCAGCGCGATCAACGACGAGCTGCGGCGCTACCGCGAGCTGTACGGGATCGACGCCGCGCTCGTCGACCGCGAGCGCCGGTCCGTGGTCAGCGCCGGTGCCCTGGCCACCACGGAGCTGACCGAGCCGGCGCTCTCCGGCGCCCTGGCCGGACGGCAGACGACCGTCCCGGACGTCGTCTGGCCCTGGCGGGCGACACCGCTGGTGGTGGCCGTACCCGTGGACGACGGCGGCGAGGTGATCGGCGCGGTGGTCACCGTGTCCGCCACCCACCGGGTACGGCGGACCGTCACCGCCTGGTGGACGATCCTCGCCGCGATCGGGTTGCTCGCCGTCTCCGCCGGGGTGATGACGGCGTTCCGGTTGGCCGGCTGGGTGCTCCGTCCGGTGACCGTCCTCGACGTGGTGACCCACGACATCGCGGCCGGCAACGGCAGCGCCCGGGTGCCGACCCAGCAGGGGCCGCCCGAGCTGCGCCGGCTCGCCGCCAGCTTCAACGAGATGGCCGACGCGCTGGCCGACGCCCTGGAGCGGCAACGCGCCTTCGTCGCGCACGCCAGCCACCAGCTGCGCAACCCGTTGACGGCGCTGCGGTTGCGGGTCGAGGAGCTGGGGCCGAGCCTGACCGACGAGTACGGCCGCGAGGAGCACCGCCGCGCGCTGGAGGAGACCGACCGGCTGGCCCAGGTGCTGGACGGGCTGCTCACCCTGGCCCGTACCGAGCGGGCCCAACACAGCCTGGTGGTGGTCGACGCCGCCGCGGTGGCGGCCTCCCGGGTCGCCGCGTGGCAGCCGCTGGCCAACCACCGGAAGATCACCCTCGACCTGCGGGAGGTCGAGGCCCCGGCCTACGCGCACACCGTACGGACCGGGCTCGACCAGGTGCTGGACGCGTTGATCGACAACGCGGTCAAGTTCGGGCGTGCCGACGGCCGGGTCGAGGTCTCGGTCCGGCACCGCGACGGCGGGGTGGTGGTCCGGGTCCAGGACGACGGTCCCGGCATGACCGAGCAGCAGCTGGCGTCCTCCACCGAGCGGTTCTGGCGGGCGCCGGACGCGCAGAACATCGACGGTGCCGGGCTGGGGCTGGCCATCGTGGCCGGGCTGGTCGACGCCTCGGGCGGACGGCTCACCATGCGCTCGGTCGAACCGACCGGCCTGGCGGCCGAGGTGTGGTTGCGGGCCGCCGAGCCACGGCCGGGCGGCGTCGGGCCACCGGCGGTGAGCGGTCCGTCGGCGAACTGAGCGGAGGCGCCGGACCTCAGGGTTTGTGCGTGCGGTAGTACCGGGCCGCACCGGGGTGCAGCGGCAGCGGCGTGGTGTTGATCGCCGACTGGAGGTTCAGCCTGGCCGCCGCCGGGTGCGCGGCGGCGAGTTCGTCCCGCCGTTGCATCAGCAACCGGGTGACGTCGTAGGCGAGCCGCTCCGGCAGGTTCGCGGTGACGACCAGGTAGTTCGGCACCGCCACCGTGGTCACCGGCTCGGTGCCGTACGCGGAGGTGGGGATGTCCCGGCCGACGTACACCTCCCGGTAGGACCGGCGCAGCGGTTCGACCCACGCGCCGAGGTCGACGAAGCGGGCCGGGGTCTCGGCGGCGAAGTCGGCGACCGCCTTGACCGGCAGCCCGCCCGAGAAGAAGAAGGCGTCGACCTGGCCGGCCCGCAGCGCCGCCACCGAGTCGTCGATGCCGAGCCGGAGGGTCTCGGCCAGCTCGTCCATCACGCCCGCGACCTCGAGTACGCGGGTCGCGGTGACCGCCGTACCCGACCCGGGTGCGCCGATCGACACCCGATGCCCCCGCAGGTCCTCCAGCCGGTGGATCGGACCCTGCGCCCGGGTGACCAGGTGCAGCAGGTCGTCGTACACCCGCGCGACCGCGGTGAGGCCGGTGCCGTCGGTCCCTCCGGCCGGAAGGATGTCGGCCTGGGTGAAGCCGAGTTCGGCCCGACCGCTGGAGACCAGCTCGACGTTCTCCGCCGACGCCGCCGTCACCAGCACGCTCGCGGACACCCCGGGCAGCTCGCGGTTGAGGATGGTGGCCAGGGACTGGCCGACCGCGTAGTAGACGGCGGTCGCGCTGCCGGTGGCGATCCGGAGCCGGACAGGCTCGGCGCGGTGTGACGTGCAGCCGGTGACGGCGTGGGACACGATGGCGAGCAGCACCGCGGAGGCAAGGCAGGCGAACCGCCGAGCGGCCGGTTTCCGCTCCGACCAGTTCCCGGCCACCCCACCACCACCCCGGTACCGTCGTACGCACCGCAAATTTTCCTCAAGCCTTGCAGCGATGTCTACCGCCCGGCCACGCCAACGGACACCGTTGACGTAGCTGTTCGTCGCGCGCACGGGGGACAGAAACAGAAATGATCGTGGAAACCGAGGCCCGCCGGCCCAGGCCGCTGCGGGCGCAGCCCGCGGGGATCGACCGGCTGGACCGGGCCTCCCTACCGGACGCCTTCGAGGCGGCGTGCCTGACCCGATGTATCCGCGCGGTGAGCGTGCGGCAGCCAGCCGATCTCCTCGCCGAGTTCAACTCGGCCGCCGCCGCCGCTCGCCTGGCGGAGCTGCTGTCCCGGTTCGGCCCGCCACCCCGGCCGGAACGGGTCGTCGCCGGGCTCCGGCGCCGCTACGAGCTGCATCGGCTGCACGCCGTCGAACCCGACCAGCAGGCCCTGCTGGCCAGCGGCTGGCGCCAGGGCCGCAGCGTGCTGCTGGACCCGTCCGCGACCGGCGCCACGGCGCCCCGGCACGCGTGCCGCCAGGAGCTCGCCGCCGCCGCGTGGCGGGCCGCCCTGCTGGCCGCCGGACGCCACGTCCGCACCAGCGTCCTCGGGGTACGCCTCGCCGACACGGAACTCGCGGCGGTGCTGGTCCGCAGTGCCCACCTGCTCGGTGCGACCGCGACCGTCGCCCGCCGCTCGGGCTGCCTGCTGGTGACCGTGCCGGGCGCCGAGAAGGAGCGGATCCTGCGGCACGGTGTCCGCCCGGTCGCGCTGGCGAGCTGACCGGCGGGCGGCGCACCCCACGCCCCGCGGTACCGCGGCGACCCCGACGCCCCACGCCGGTCGCGCCCGCGCCACCGGCCGGCCACCGTGTCACTCCTCCGGCCACCAGGCCGCCGCCATGTCCACCCCGGCGCCCCGCAGCGGTGTCCCCTCGGCGACCAGCCGGGCGCGGGCCTCGGACTCGTGGCCCGGTGGCAGCCGGCCGGCGGCGGTGACCACCCGGTGCCAGGGCACGCCCGCGCCGTACCGGGCCATGATCGAGCCGACCAGCCGGGGGGACGAGCGGCCGGCACGGTCGGCCAGGTAGTCGGCGATCGCGCCGTAGGACATGACCCGCCCCGGCGGGATGCGCTCGACGAGCGCCAGCACCTCTTCGACGTACTCCTCCGGCGTCATGAGCTGCCACGATATGGGAACCCGGGAGGGCCCGGGAGATCACCTTCCGTGGCGGCGGAGCAGAATGGTACGAGTGCGGGAAGCAGTTACCTCAGCGCGCCGGATCGTGGTGAAGGTCGGCTCGTCCTCGCTGACCACGGCCGCCGGCGGGCTGGACGCCGAACGGGTTGACGCGCTGACCGACGTACTCGCCGGCTGGCTGGCCACCCGGCCACCCGAAGCCGGCACGACCGGACGCAGACGCGCCGCCGACCGTCGGGAGCTCGTCCTGGTCTCCTCCGGCGCGATCGCGGCGGGCCTGGCGCCCCTCGGGCTCACCCGGCGCCCCCGTGACCTGGCCACCCAGCAGGCGGCGGCGAGCGTCGGGCAGGGACTCCTGATCGCCCACTACACCACCGGCTTCGCCCGGCACGGCCGCACCGTCGGGCAGGTGCTGCTCACCGTCGACGACGTCACCCGCCGGGCCCGCTACCGCAACGCCTACCGCACGCTGCGGAAACTGCTCGACCTCGGTGCGGTGCCGATCGTCAACGAGAACGACACGGTCGCCACCGACGAGATCCGGTTCGGTGACAACGACCGGCTGGCCGCGCTGGTGGCCGCGCTGGTCCACGCCGACCTGCTGGTCCTGCTCTCGGACGTCGACGCGCTCTACAGCGGCGATCCGGCCCGCCCCGGTGCGGTCCGGATCGCCGAGGTCCGCGACGAACGGGATCTCGCCGGGGTGGCGATCGGTCGGGCCGGCCGGTCCGGCGTCGGCACCGGTGGCATGGTGACCAAGGTCGAGGCGGCCCGGATCGCCACCGGCTTCGGCATCCCGGTGGTGCTGACCGCCGCGTCGCTGGCCACGGAGGCGCTCGCCGGCGAGCCGGTCGGGACGTTCTTCCACCGGGTACGGCAACGCCCGGCGGCCCGACTCTTCTGGCTGGCCCACGCGACCTCGCCCCGCGGACGGCTGTACCTGGACCGGGGTGCGGTGCAGGCGGTGGTGGCCGGCCGCAAGTCCCTGCTGCCCGCCGGGATCACCGCGGTCGACGGCACCTTCACGGCCGGCGATCCGGTCGACCTGGTCGACGACGCCGGGGCGGCGATCGCCCGCGGTCTGGTCAACTACGACGCGGTGGAGCTGCCCAGCCTGCTCGGCCGTTCCACCGCCGAGCTCGCCGCCTCCCTCGGTCCCGCCTACGAGCGCGAGGTCGTCCACCGCGACGATCTCGTGCTGCTCGTCTGAGCTCCGCGCTGCCGGCCTCGGGAGATCGCTAGAGTATGGGAATGTCCACGCAGTCATCCCCCCGGTCCGAGACGGTGGAGGCGGCGAAGCGCGCCCGGGTGGCGGCCTCGGCGCTGGCCACCGCGACGCGGGCGGCCAAGGACGCCGCGCTGCACACGATGGCGGACGCGCTGGTCGCCCGTACCCCGGAGATCCTGGCAGCCAACGAGGCGGACCTGACCGCCGGACGTGAGGCCGGACTGTCCGCGGCGGTCCTGGACCGGCTCGCCCTCACCGAGGCCCGGGTGGCGGCGATCGCCGACGCGCTGCGCCAGATGGCCGCGCTCGCCGACCCGGTCGGCGAGGTGGTCCGGGGCAGCACCCTGCCGAACGGGTTGGAGCTGCGCCAGATCCGCGTCCCGTTCGGGGTGGTCGGGATCGTCTACGAGGGGCGCCCCAACGTCACGGTGGACGCCGCCGGCATCTGCCTCAAGTCGGGCAACGCCGCGCTGCTGCGCGGCTCGTCCTCGGCGATCCACTCCAACACCGCGCTGGTGGCGGTGCTGCGGGACGCGATCGTCAAGGCCGGGCTGCCGACCGACGCGGTCCAGTTGCTCGACGCGTCGTCGCGGGACTCGGTCAGGGAGCTGATGCGGGCCCGGGGCCTGGTCGACGTCCTGATCCCGCGGGGCGGCGCCTCGCTGATCCGCACCGTGGTCGAGGAGTCCACGGTGCCGGTGATCGAGACCGGGGTGGGCAACTGCCACGTCTACGTCGACGCCGCCGCCGACCTCGACAAGGCACTGGCGATCGTGCTCAACTCCAAGACCCAGCGGCTGTCGACGTGCAACACCGCCGAGTCGCTGCTGGTCCACGCCGACATCGCCGACGCGTTCCTGCCCAGGGTGTTGGCCGCGCTGCGCTCGGCCGGGGTGACGGTGCACGGCTCGCCGGAGGTGGCGGCCTACTCGCCCGACGTGGTCCCGGCCACGGAGGAGGACTACGCCACCGAGTACCTCTCCGCGGACATCTCGGCGGCCGTCGTCGACTCCCTCGACGCGGCGGTCGCGCACATCGACCGGTACGGCTCCCGGCACACCGAGGCCATCGTCACGGAGTCGATGGCGGCGGCCCGGGAGTTCGTCGCACGGGTCGACGCGGCGGCGGTGATGGTGAACGCCAGCACGCGGTTCACCGACGGTGGGGAGTTCGGGTTCGGCGCCGAGATCGGCATCTCGACCCAGAAGCTGCACGCCCGGGGGCCGATGGGCCTGCCGGAGTTGACCTCCACCAAGTACGTCGTCACCGGCGACGGCCACGTGCGGACCTGACCCCCGGGCGGGCGGGGGCGCCCGTCCGGCTCAGCGGCAGGCGCGGATCGCGGCCAGCGTGACGTGGACGTCGAAGGCCTCGCCGTCGTCGCTGGGCCAGCCGCCGTCGCTGCGCTGGGTCTCGGCGAGCCGCCGCCGGGCGGCCTCCAACAGCCAGTTGTCGGGGGCGACGCCGACCCGGCGCAGCGTCGAGGCCATCCAGGCCAGGTCGGACGGGCTCAGCTCCGGCACCCGGCGGGCCAGCACGACCTGGATCCGCGCGGACTCGTGGAACATCCCCCGGCCGTGCAGCACGGCCGCGCCCAGCCAGCCGGCGGCCAGGAACGACGGCCACGTGCCGTCGGGCCGGATCTGCCCCGCCACCGCCTGGGCGGCGGCGTGCACGACCCCGGCGTACGCGCCACCGACCCTGGTGTCCAGCGGCCCGGCGGGCCGGGCGTCCAGGCCGGCGACGGTCATCCAGAAGCCGGCGTTGGCGGTCAGGTAGAACCTCGCCTCCGGGTCGCCGGGCCGGGCCCACGGCGGCGCCTCGGCGGCCAGCGACTCGTCCTCCTCCCAGGTGCCGTCCGGGCGCTGGCGGGTGACGAGCCAGTCGAGGGCCCTGCGGGCGGCGGGCCGGCCGAGCGCCCCCAGGTCGTCGAGCTCGGACAGCCGGAAGCAGGTGGCGTCGACGGAGCCCATCCCGGCGCCCCAGGTCGCCGGCCAGCCGCCGTCCGCGGTCTGGCCGAACTCCGCGGTCGCGAGGACGTCCGGGGCCGGCGCGGCCCCGGTCCGGAGCCACTGCAACCGGGCCCGGTCCACCGCGTCCCCGTGTGCGACCACGAAGCCGATCGCACGGTCCATGTCGATCACGGCGGGAACGCTACCTGCACAAACACGAACGCGCTTCGTGAAGTCAGCCAGGGTCGGGCCCGCCACTCGCCCGGTTCGTGTCGCCCCGGCAAGGCCCGCCCGCCGGAGAACCGGGCACCCCGCCCGGTTCCTCACGAGCCCGCACCGGCGGGACGCCCGGCGGCGGTGGCGGCCGGTGGTCAGGCCACCACCTGGTCGGCGGCGCCGATCCGGGGGAACGGCTCGGTGGAGAAGACCACCTCCACCGGCACCTCGAAGAACCGGGCGATCCGCAGCGCCAGGTGCAGGCTCGGGTTGTACTCGCCACGCTCCAGGTAGCCGATCGTCTGGTAGTGGACCCCGAGCGCCTCGGCGAGGGCACGGCGGGAGATTCCCCGCTCGGCCCGCAACACGGCGATGCGGTTGTAGATGGTCTCGCTCATCAGTGGATCCTCTGCAACGCCCTCTCCTTGCGCGCCGCCACGGTCGACCCCGACTCCCGTCGGGCCATCCGGCGCAGGACGACCGGCGCGATCAGCAACCCGAGCACGGCCCAGGCGCCGAGCACGCCGAACGTCTCCAGGTGACGCCAGGAGCCACCGAGCTCGACCGCCGCCATCTCGTCCGGCAGCAGTGCCGCACGCGTACCGAGACCGAGCCAGTAGATCGGGAACGCCTGCGCGATCCACTGCAGCCAGACCGGGAAGCCGTTGATCGGGTAGAAGATGCCGGAGGTGGCGACGAGCCCCATCAGCGGCAGCGTGGTCACCCCGACGTTGCGCGGGTTGTCGAAGAGCGAGCCGAGGATGGCGCCGAGCGGCAGGCAGGCGACCAGGCCGAGCAGCACCACCCCGAGCAGGGTCAACCAGTCCACCGGACTGTCGGGCGCCAGCCCGTCCACCAGGAACGCCCCCGGGACCACCAGGACGAGACCGCTGACCACGGTCATCCCGGCGACCTGGACGACCTTGCCGACCAGGTAGCCGACCATGCCGTTCGGAACCGCCTTGGCCCGCAACAGGGTGCCGTCCTCGCGCTCCATGGCGAGGGTGATCTTCATGGTCACCATGGCGCTGAACGCCATGCTCCCGCCGAGCAGGCTCGGCAGGTTGCGGGCCCCGAGCGAGAAGTCGGTGCCGGGCACGGTCGCGTTCCGCATGAAGAACATGACGACCAGCAGGACGACGTTGGGAAACAGGTAGTTCCACAGATCCTGGGTGTTCGTCAGGGTGTGCCGGAGCTCGATCCCGCCCCGCACCAGCCCGGCACGCGCCGCCATCAGTGTCGGATGCACCCTCATACCTCTCGTTTCCGGCCAACCCGCCCGTGTGTCAGCTCCCGGTGTCCGGCCCGCGGCCGGTCCGCGCCGCGCCGGCTCCGCGGCGGACGCCCCGGGGTGGGTCTCCGTGCTCATCGGCGCGCCCCGCGGAACGTGTGCAGCGCCGTGACCCTGCCCCCGGACTCGAACTCGCGCACCAGCGCCATGTAGGTGTCCTCCAGGGTGGCCCGCCGGATCTCCAGATCTTCGAGATCGTCACCGTACTGCCGGAACAGCTCCCGGACGAAGCGGGTCGCGTCCGTGGTGGAGTGCACGAACCTCTCGCCGCGCCGGCTCCACTTCACCTCGGCCTCCGTCGACACCTGCCGGGCCAGCTGCTCGGCCGAGCCGTCGGCGATGATCGACCCGCCCGCCAGGATGAGGATCCGGTCGGCCAGCTTCTCCGCCTCGTCCAGGTCGTGGGTGGCGAGCAGGATGGTGGTCTGCTCCAGGTCGGCCAGGCGGTGCACCAGGTCGTGGAACTCGCGCCGGGCCTCCGGGTCGAACCCGGTGGTGGGCTCGTCGAGGAAGAGCAGCTCGGGACGGCCGACGATGCCGATCGCGACGTCGAGCCGGCGGCGCTGCCCGCCGGAGAGCTGACGGACCCGTTTGTGGGCGTGCGGCGTCAGCCCGACGGCGTCGATGAGGTCGTCGACATCCCACGGCCGGCGGATCCGCGACGTCGAGTACGGCGAGTAGTACGCACCGAGATGGTTGAGGAGTTCCCGCACCCGCCACTTCGCGTGGTCCCGCCAGGACTGCAGCACCACGCCGAGCCGGGCCCGCCAGCGCTCGTCGCCGCGTGCCGGGTCCACCCCCAACACCCGGACGTCGCCGGCCGAGCGCATCCGGAAGCCCTCCAGGATCTCGATCGTCGTGGTCTTGCCCGCGCCGTTGGGGCCCAGCAGGGCTATCACCTCACCGGGGTGGACCGTGAAGGTGACCCCGGTCAGCACGTCGGTGCTGCCGTACCGCATCCGCAGGTCGCGGACCTCGATGGCGGGCTGTCGACCCGCCGGATCGACCGGCTCCGCCTGTCGGTCCGGCTGCTCCAGCACGGTCACAGACCTACCCCTTCCTGTCCAAGGTCTACGCGAAGAGATAGTACATCTACTACATCGCGGAGTGCAGTCCACGAGCCGACCGAGGAACGTCCAGGCCGTCGATCCCCGGGAAGAGCAACGGGGCGGCCGGCGGAGGCCCGCCGGCCGCCCCGTGGGACGACGCGTCAGTAGCTGGGCAGGGAGGGGTCGATCTGCTTGATCCAGGCGAGCACGCCACCCTGCACGTGCACCGCGTCACGGAACCCGGCGGCCTTGACCGCGGCGAGCGCCTCGGCGGACCGTACCCCGGACTTGCAGTGCAGCACGATCTGCTTGTCCTGCGGCAGTCGGGCCAGAGCCGCCCCGGAGAGGATCTCGCCCTTCGGGATCAGGGTGGAACCCGGAATCCGGACGATCTCGTACTCGGCCGGCTCCCGGACGTCGACCAGGAAGATGTTCTTGCCGGCGTCCTGCCACTCCTTCAGCTCCTGCACGGAGATGGTGGAGTCGACCACCGCCTCCTCCGCCTCGGCCGAGACCGCGCCGCAGAAGTCCTCGTAGTCCTCGAGCAGGGCGGTGACCGTCGGGTTCTCGCCGCAGAGCGCGCAGTTCGGGTCCTTGCGCACCCTGATCTTCCGGTACGTCATCTCCAGCGCGTCGTAGACCATCAGCGACCCGACCAGCGGCTCACCGATACCGGTGAGCAGTTTGATCGCCTCGGTCACCTGGATCGAGCCGACCGAGGCGCACAGCACGCCGAGCACCCCACCCTCGGCGCAGGACGGCACCATGCCGGGCGGCGGCGGCTCCGGGTAGAGGCAGCGGTAGCAGGGACCGTGCTCGGCCCAGAACACCGACACCTGACCGTCGAACCGGTAGATCGACCCCCAGACGTACGGCTTGCCCAGCAGCACCGCCGCGTCGTTGACCATGTAGCGGGTGGCGAAGTTGTCCGTCCCGTCCACGATCAGGTCGTACTGGCCGAAGATGTCCAGCACGTTGTCCCGGTCCAGGACGGTGTTGTGGATCACCACGTTGACCAGCGGGTTGATCTCCCGGATGCTGGCCGCGGCCGACTCGGCCTTCGGCCGGCCGACGTCGGAGACGCCGTGGATGATCTGCCGCTGCAGGTTCGACTCGTCGACGTTGTCGAAGTCGATGATCCCGAGCGTGCCCACCCCGGCGGCGGCCAGGTACAGCAGCGCCGGCGAGCCGAGCCCACCGGCCCCGACGCAGAGCACACGGGCGTTCTTCAGCCGCCTCTGCCCCTCGACCCCGACGTCCGGAATGATCAGGTGGCGCGAGTAGCGGCGAATCTCGTCAACGGTCAGCTCGGCGGCGGGCTCAACGAGCGGGGGCAGTGGCACGGTGGACTCCCCGATTCCGTTCCTCGCTCAGCCGGCGGCTGAGCGCATCGACACTGGCATGCCGAGCCATTGTCGCTCGCGGTGGGCGGTGTCGACCATGAGGTGAGACACCCGCCCGGATACCGAGAGCGGGAACATCCGCGGCCGGCCGGTCGGGAAACCGGGCGCGGGTCACGGCCACACCGCGGCACCCGCCACCGCGGGCCGCCGTGCGCGTCTCCGGTCAGGGGATCGCCGGGCCGGTGTAGCGCTGCCCGTGGACGTACGGCCAGCCGTTCGGTGCGCAGCCGCGCAGCCCGTACGTCTGCTGCTGCATCACCGGCGCCGGGGCACCCGGACGCGGGCAGGCCTGGTGCCCCTCCCCGAGCTCGTGCCCGACCTCGTGGTTCAGCGCGTAGGCCTGGTAGACCTCCAGCGGCGCGCCGTAGTCCGGCACCGCGGTCAGCCACCGGGCGACGTTCAGGATGACCTGGCCCGGGGTGTGACACGAGCCGAACCGCTCGGTGTGCAGCCCGGCCGCCGCGCACATGCGTTCCGAGGTACCCGGGGTGGCCAGGTAGATCGTGAACTGCGCCCGCGCCGTCCTGCCGACCCGTTGGAACCGGACCCGCCGCCCGGCCGTCCAGCCACGCGGATCGCCGAGGATCGCCTCGACCTCGGCGGCGAAGTCGTCGACGCCCCGGCCCATGCCCTGTTCCACCGCGACCCGGTACCGCCGCAGGTCGCCGGCGGTACCGACGGTCCGGCCCGCGCCGGCATACCGGAAGGTGCCGGGACCGGTGGTCGGATAGTCGGCGACCGGTGCGGTCTCCCCCGGTGGCTCGGGCTCCGGGCTCTCGGCACCGGCGGCGTCCGGCCCGTCCGCCGTCGCCGCGGCGGCGGCACGGTCCGAGCCGGCGGACGCCGTCTCGGCCGCCCCGTCGAGGCCTCCCGGCCAGCCACGTGCCAGTCCGGCCACGGCCATCGCGGCGGCGGCCACCAGCAGGGCGACGGTGAGGGTGTGCTGCCGGCGGCGACGAGCCCGGGCCGACGCCACCCGCTGCCGTGCCGTGCCACCCGGAGCCCCGTCGCCGGCCCGGGACGCACGCCGCTCACCGAGACGCCGCGCCTCGGCGGGATCGGGTTGCGGGGCCGGAACCACCATCGCGGGGCTCAGCGTGCCACGCCGCGACCGGCCGGCACCAGCCACCTCACCGGCCGGTCGGATCAGCGGTCACAGCGGCGGACCGGTGTACCGGCGTCCGTTCCGGTAGGGCCACGGGTTCGCCGTACAGCCCCTGAGGAAGAGCGTCTGCTGCATCATCACCGGAGCCGGACGCCCCGCCCGCGGACACCGCTCGTGCGCGTGGCCCAGCTCGTGCCCCACCTCGTGGTTGATGACGTAGCTGCGGTACGTCTCCAGCGGCACCCCGTCCCGGACGAAGTGCGGCACCGACAGCCGCCACCGGTCCAGGTTGATGATCACCCGTCCCGCGCCGCGGCAGGAGGTGTAGGGCCTGCCGTCGACGCGGATGTCCACCCCGGACTCCGCGCACATCCGGCGCGCCGTGCCGGCGGTCGCCAGGTAGATCGTGAAGTCGTGCCGGGCGTCGCCCGGCACCCGTCGCAGCCGGAGCCGCCCGCTCGCGGTCCAGCCGCGCGGATCGGCCAACGTCGCGTCCACCTTCGCGACGAACTCGTCCAGGTCCTCGTCCGTGCCGCGCTCGACGGCCACCCGGTACGTCCGCAGCTCTCCGGCACGGCCGAACACCTCCCCCCGACCCCTGGCGTAGGTGAAGGTGCCCGGACCGGTCGCCGGCACCGGCCCGGGAAGCTGCAGCACCGGCGAGGGGGAGGGCGACGGCGTCACGTACGGGGTCGGGGTCGGGCTCGCGGCATCGCCCGGGGTCGGTGCCACCGTCGCGGCCACCGACGGCACGCCGTGCGCCCGCGGCCCGTCCACCGGCGGGACCACGGCCACGGACACGGCGACGGCGGCGGCGACGCCGAGCAGTGCGACCACGAGGAACCACCGGTACCGGGGCGGCCGACGCCGCCCGTCGCGCCCGGTCGCCTCGGCGGGCGGCCGGGGTGCGACCCCGGCCGGCGGGTTCGGGGATCGGGTAAGGCTCCGCACCCGTCCTTGATACGCGACCGGGTCGGGCCCCGCCGCCCGGGGCCGTCGCTCACGATCACGCCGCCCGGCCCGCGCGCCCGGCCCGGCGATCGACCGATCACGCCGAACCGGTACGCCCCGGCGTCACGGGCCCTCGTGCCCGACCGCCCGTCGACCCGGCGGCGCCGTCCGGCCGACGGGTCTCGTTGAGCATCGCGACCACCGCGCGGGCGACCGTCCGGGGCACCTCCAGCTGCGCGACGTGGCCGACGCCGTCCAGCATCAGCAGCCGACTGTCCGGGATCACCCGCGCCACCTGGGCCGGCACCCGGACGTCGACCAGGCGGTCCTGCCAGCCGCCGACGACCAGGGTCGGCGCGCTGACCATCCGGGCGATCCGCCACAGCGAGCCGGCGCCCGGCAGGTACGCGCGGACGAAGCAGCCGACCAGGCCGCGCAGGGTGCGCACGTAGGCGCTGGCGAAGTGCGCCATCGTGTAGCGCATCCTGATCTCCTCGATCGCCTCCCGGCGTCGCTGGTCGCAGACCCGGCCCGGGTCCGCGACGCAGAACTCCATCACCTGGCGGGCCATCTCCTCCGGTGGCAGGCGGGTCAGCCAGCGGGCGGCGAGCCGCTCCGCCCCGGGCAGCGCCAGCAGCGGCAGCATCCGGGCCTGCACCGAACGCCGCGGGTCGAGGAACGGCATCGCCGGCGAGATGAGGGTGAGCGTACGGACCAGATCGGGTCGGAGCCCGGCGACGCGCACCGCGATCGCCCCGCCGAGCGAGTTGCCGAACAGGTGCACCGGCCCTCGGCCGGAGTGTTCGAGATACCGGACGACCCGGTCGGCCAGGGCCGGCACGGTGTACCGGCGGACCGGTTCGCTGAGGCCGAAGCCGGGCAGGTCGATGGCCTGCCCGTCGAGCCGGTCGGCGAGCAGCCCGGCGAGGTCGGTCCAGTTCTGCGCCGAGCCGCCCAGGCCGTGGACGTACAGTGCCGGCTCGGCCCCGGGGGAGGTGGCGGGGGTGTCCCGGACGTGGGTGACCAGGCCGTCGATCCGTACCGTACGGCCGGGCCAGGGCGGCGGCACCTCGGTCCGGACGAGCAGCTCGTCCGCCTCCAGTAACGCACGCTTCATCGTCCCAGTGTGCCGCCGTGGCCGCCGGTCGCGCCGGGCACTGTGGCGAACGCGGCCGGGTCGCCCACCCGCCGCCGACCGGTGGTCGGGCCGGCACCACCCCGGGGCGCGGGATCCGGGGACGCCCGCGGTCAGGCCAGCAGCGCCTCGAGGCGGCGGTTGACCGCGGCCAGGGTCGCGCGGACGACCGCCTGCCGCGGATCGCCCGCGACCAGCGCCGACCCCGCGAGCTGCTCGACCCAGCCGTCGCAGACCAGCAGCACCACCACCGTCGCCACCTCGCAGCTGCCGAACGGCACGACCGCGGCGTGCTCGACGAAACAGCGTCCCCGCTCGGTGACCCGGCTGGAGGAGCTGAGCAGCTCGTCGATGGCCGCGGCCGCCGCGACGGCGCACAGCCGCAGCACGTACCCGTCCACCGCGGGACCGGTGGCCAACCCGGCGGCCGGTCGGTTGCCGGCGGCGAGCCGGACCTCGACCGTGGCGTCCAGGCCGAAGGTGCTGACCTGCACGTGATCGATGACCACCCGCGGCCCCGGGGGCGACCCGGGGTTGAGCGGCCGGGACGGGGCCGTCTCGGTGGTCGTCATCGGACTGCCGGAGTAGGCCCCGACGGTGCTGGGGCCCGCCGCGCCCTGACCGGGATCCGGCGTCCCCTCCCCGTGCTCGCCCCCGGCGGCACGGCCGCGGGGTGGGGACTGCCGGCGGCGGCGGGTCGCCTCGGCCGAGGGACCGTACGCCCCGGGCGCGGCGGCCGACGGCCCACCGTGACCGGGGTCACCGGCCCGGGACGCGGCCGGCGGGGCGTGCCGGGCCTGTCCGGTCGCGCCCGAGGTGCGGCCCCGACCCGACCCGGCGTGCGCCGGGGCGGGCAGGTTCCGGGGCGCCGCCGCCAGTCCCATCCGTTCCTGGAGCAGCCGGGCCACCCGTCGGCTCACCTCGGCCGGGTCGGCGCCGTCGGCGAGGTCCAGCCGCAGGCTGTGGGCGCCGGCCGGCGTCGTCCGTACGGAGGCGTCCCGGACCCCCGGCACCCCGCGCACCGCCGCCACGATCGCGTCGACGTCGAAGCCGTCCGGTCGCTCCCGGGGCGGCACCGGACGGTCCTCCCGGCGCAGGTGGGTGGCGATGCGGGCGAGCTCCGGCGTCTCGGCGGGAGGCTCCGCGACGGGGGGCTCCGGCACGGTGGGGACGTCGGGTTCGGCGGGGATCCGCTGCGGCAGCGCGTCGACGCCCTGTTCGGCCGGACGGGCCACCGGCGTGGATCCCGAGGTCGGGTGCGGGTTCGGCCGCGGATACGCCGCGCCGCCCGAGGCCGCCAGGCCGGGTGCCTCGCGCCGGGTCGGGTCGGCAGCCGGCCCGTGGCCGCCGGACGACGGATGCGGGTAGCCGGCCGGATGCGCCGAGCCGTACCCGGCCGGCGAGGACTGGTCGTCTCCGCCGCCCCGGCCGTGGCCGCCGGCGGTCGGGTGGCCGGACGGCTCGGGATGGCCGGCAACCCGGGCGCCACCCGGCCCGAACGGGTAGCCGGGTGCGTCGGACCCCGGGTCCGCCGGCTCGGGCTGCGCCGACGCGCCCGCGTGGTACGGGTCGGGGGGTGTCGCCGCCGAAAGACCGCCCAGGCCGGCCCGGTACGCCGGCTGGTGCGGGTACTCGTCCCGGCGCCCCGGGGTGAGGGAGTTGTCCCGGCCGCCGGAGCCCACCGACTCGACGGGCTGGCGCTGCACGGGGAGGCGTTGCACCGACTGGTCGGCCCAACTCGGGGGCGACCACGGGCTGCGCTCCTGACCAGGACGCTCCTGACCAGGATCGGTGTCCCGGCGGTGCCCCCCACCTCGTGCCCGGGGTTCGTCGGCCGGCTCGCCGGCCGTGCTGACGGGTTCGCCGGCGCCCGTCGGCACCGGGCTCGGCGCGGCCCACGGGGGCGCCCAGCCGGCCGACCAGGCGTTGTGCTGGGCCCGTGCCTCGGCCGCGGCGCCACCGGCGGCGTTCGGGCCGTCGGGGCCGCCGCCGGAGCCGTTCTCCGCACCGCCGGGACCGTCGCCGGGGGGCGGGGACGGGACCCGCTCGGACTGGCGCGAGGCGGCGGGCAGCAGCGCGATCCGCTCCCGCGGTCCAGGGTCGTGGTGGGCCGGTCGCTGGTCGGTGACGTCGACGGCATGGGAGTCGCCGTACGGGGAGGGGCCGGCCGGCGGCGCGGAGGTCGGCCTCGGGTGGCCGTGGGCCGGCTCGCTCCAACGCGGCGCCGGCTGGGCCGCGTTCGGCTCCCGCTCGGCGTACCCGTGATGGGCCGGCTCGCTCACGTCCGCCTCGCCACCGCCGAACGGTGGCCGGGACCCGGCGGGGTGGTCCTCCGCCGGTGACGGGTGCCCTGACAAGGACCGCGCGTACGGATCCGACTCCGAGCCGTACGGGTGACCGGGCTCTGCCGGCGACGGCCGTCCGCCGGGCCATCCCCGCTCGGCATCGGTCGCCTCGCCCGGGTGGGCGCCGTTGGCCGGTTGCCCCGGCGGGTCGGCCGGCGGGCCGGGAAACGGGCCGTACGGTGTCGGTCGGTCAGCCCACCCCGGGCCCGGCGCCGGCTCCGCCGGCTGCCGCCACTGCCGTCCGGAGGTGTCGGCCTCACCCTCCGCCCCAGACCAGCCCGCGTCGGCCGCCCAGCCGTTGGCCGGACGTGCCGGGTCACCCTGCGGACCTGCCCCGTTACCGTGCTCTCCCGGTGTGGGGGCCCCGGGTTGCCCTGTTTCGTCCACCGTGCGCTCCTTGGTCGCCCCCGCTGAGGCTACCGTGTGGTGGCAGTGCGGATAAGTTACAGCGGCAGGCTATTTCCACGCCCGGGTCAGGCGACCTGCTCGGCAGCGGATCGGGGATTCGGTGACGTGCGAGGCGAAACGGAGGTGACCATGACCCAGGTGAGCAACGGCACGCAGACCGCCGGCCGCCCGACCCGGCTGCCCCGTTCGGCACGGCGACAGCAGCTGCTGGCGGCGGCGCAGGAGGTCTTCGTCGCCCATGGGTACCACGCGGCGGCCATGGACGACATCGCCGAGCGGGCAGGCGTCTCCAAGCCGGTGCTGTACCAGCACTTCCCCGGCAAGCTGGAGCTCTACCTCGCGCTGCTGGACACCCACTGCGACGCCATCGTCGCCAAGGTCCGGGAGGCCATGGCGGCGACCAACGACAACAAGGAGCGGGTCAGCGGCGCCGTCCGGGCGTACTTCGACTTCGTCGACCACGAGAGCGGGGCGTTCCGGCTGGTCTTCGAGTCTGACCTGCGCAACGAGCCGGCGGTGCGGGAGCGGGTGGAGCGGGTCGAGCAGGGGTGCATCGCGGCGATCACCGACACCATCATCTCGGACACCGGCGTGAGCCGGGAGCACGCCGAACTGCTCGCCTCCGGACTGGTCGGCGCGGCCGAGACCGCGGCGCAGTTCTGGCTGGCCAACGGGCGGCGGGTGCCGAAGGAGGAGGCCGAGGCGCTGCTCGCCGGCCTCACCTGGCGCGGGATAGCGAGCTTCCCGCTCCAGGGCGAGTCGGCCTGACGAACATCTGTGACCATCGGATAGCCTTGCCGGCGGCGGATCTCTCGCCCTGAACGAGGAGGCCCTGTGGAGGTCAAGATCGGCGTGCAGTACGCGCCGCGCGAGCTGGTCCTGGAGAGCGCGCAGACGCCGGCCGAGATCGAGCGGATCGTAACGGACGCCCTCAGCAACAGTGGCACCGGCACCCTGTGCCTGACCGACGAGAAGGGCCGGCGGGTCATCGTCCCCACCGACAAGGTCGCGTACGTCGAGATCGCCGAGGCGTCCCCGCGGGCGGTCGGGTTCGTCGCCCGCTGACCGCGTGGGCACCGGCCCACCCCCGACCGGTGTCGGCCCGACCCGGCCCGAGGGGCGGCGTCGTCCACCCGCCCCTCCGACCGGGTCGGTCAGTTGTTCAGCCCGACCGCCGACATCCGGATGGTGTGCGCCGCCGTCAGGCGCCTGAGCAGGGCTGGGACGCCCTCCTGTCCCTCACGGCCCGCCCCGGTCAGCGCGGCCAGCGCACCGCGCTCGCCCGCCACCCGGACCGCCTGGGAGAGTCCCTCGCCGACCAGTCGGCGCGCCCACATCGACAGTCGGTTCGCCACCCTGGGGTCGGCGGCGATGGCCCGCCGGATCTCCTCGGCGGCGAACTCGTCGTACCGCGAGCCGTGCACCACGTCGAGGATGAGCTGCCGGTCGGGCTCGTCGAGGTGGGCGGCCATCTCCCGGAAGAAGTCGTCCGCGATGGCGTCCCCGACGTACGCCTTGGTCAGCGCCTCCAGCCAGTCCTTCGGCTCGGTCGAGTCGTGGTACGACCGCAGCGCGGGCACGAACGGCGACATCGCCTCCTCCGGGGTGACGCCGAGCTCGGTGAGCCGGTCGGCGAGGCGCCGGTAGTGGGTGATCTCCGCCGCCGCCATCTCGCTGAGCACGGCCCGCCGGGTCAGGTCGGGGGCCAGCCGGGCGTCGGCGGCCATCCGGTCGAAGGCGAGCAGTTCCCCGTACGCGACCAGTCCGAGCAGGTCGACGACGGCGTCCCGGGTGGGTGGAGCCGCCGGCTCGTGCCCGTGACGGGTCGACGTGGCACAGGCCGGGGCGGCGGACGACGTGGCGGTGGTGGTGGGGACGGGTTCGACGGGGGCGGACACGCCCGCAGGCTACCGTCCATCCGGCGGGTGACGTCGGCAACCCGGCGTTCCGGCGGGCCCGGTCGACCCCGGGGGAGGTAACCGACGTCACAGACGGCCACCCTGCGTGTCGTGGTCCCTGCACAGTGGCGACGGCGTCGGCCCGGCTCGGGTAGCATGGGTCAGTTACCGCAGACAGCAGAGTTCCACGGGGTCCCGACGGTTCCCGATCGCGGGCACCGAGGTTCCCGACCCGGAGTCCCGGACGTACCCCGGAGATGCTGCCCGCGGTGCGCGTGCGGCCCGGTCTCTTCCCGACGGACTGCGTCGACCGTGTGGCCCGCGCCATGGCAGACATCGCGCCCTATGGACGAACGGGGCGCACCACGAGAGGGCACCCCCACAACCACATGAGCGATCACACCGAACACCACCCGGCCGGTCCGGAGCCGGCCGCCACCGCACTGATACGTCCCGGGGCACCCACCTTCGCGGAGTTGGGCGCACGCGAGGAGACCGTGGCGGCGCTCGCCGCGGTCGGCATCACCCGGGCGTTCGCGATCCAGGAGTACGCCCTGCCGATCGCGCTGCGCGGCTCCGACCTGATCGGCCAGGCGCCGACCGGAACCGGCAAGACCCTCGGCTTCGGCATCCCGCTGTTGGAACGCGTCCTCGCACCGGCCGAGGGCGGCGACGGGCTGCCGCAGGCGCTCGTCGTCGTACCGACCCGGGAACTGGGCCTGCAGGTCGCCAAGGATCTCGCCACGGCCGGCCGGACCCGTGGCGTCCGCGTGCTGCCGATCTACGGCGGGGTCGCGTACGAGCCGCAGATCGACGCGCTGCGCAAGGGAGTCGAGATCCTGGTCGGTACGCCCGGCCGGCTGCTGGACCTGGCCAAGCAGAAGCACCTGCGGCTGGACCGGATCCGCGCGCTGGTGCTCGACGAGGCGGACCGGATGCTCGACCTGGGCTTCCTCGACGACGTCGAGAAGATCCTGGCCATGTTGCCGCAGGAGCGGCAGACCATGCTCTTCTCGGCCACGATGCCCGACCCGATCGTGGCGCTGTCGCGGCGGTTCCTCCGGCAGCCGGTCACCATCCACGCCGGCCACATCGCCGACACCGGGTCGTCGCCGCGCACCCGCCAGGTGGTCTACCGGACCCACCCGCTGAACAAGAACGAGATCGTCGCCCGGATCCTGCAGGCCCGGAACCGCGGGCTCACGATGATCTTCACCCGGACCAAGCGCGCCGCCGACCGGCTCGCCGAGGACCTCGACTTCCGCGGGTTCGCGGTGGCCGCCGTCCACGGCGACCTGGGCCAGGGCGCCCGGGAGCGCGCCCTGCGGGCGTTCCGGGCCGGCAAGATCGACATTCTGGTGGCCACCGACGTGGCCGCACGTGGGCTCGACGTCACCGGCGTCACCCACGTGATCAACTACGACTGCCCCGAGGACCAGGACACGTACACCCACCGGATCGGCCGAACCGGCCGGGCCGGCGCCACCGGCGTCGCGGTGACCTTCGTGGACTGGGAGGACATGCCCCGGTGGCGGATCATCGACAAGTCGCTCGGCCTGGACATGCCGGAGCCGCCGGAGACGTACCACACCTCCGCGCACCTCTACACCGACCTCGACATCCCGGAGGGGGCGCCGGGGGCGCTGCCGTCGACCGCGCGGACCCGTGCCGGGCTGGAGGCCGAGGCCGAGGAGGACCTCGGCGGCCCGTCGTCCCGGGGTGCGGGCGCAGGGCGTCGCGCCGACGGCTCCGGGCGTTCCCGCCGCCGACGCCGTCGCCGCGGCGAGGCCGGGCCGACCGAGCACACCCACCCGGACTCGCCGGAGTCGGCAGCCGACGGCGCGGAGGCGCCACGTCGGCGCCGCCGCCGGCGGCGCCGGGGTGGTGAGCTGGTCTCCGGGCCGGAGACCGAGCCGGAGACCACGGCCGAGACCGGCGGAACCTCCGAGGCGGCGGGGACATCCGGCGCCGTCGCAGAGCCCGGAGAGTCCGACGCGGTCGACACCGCGGCGGGCGGGTCGGGTGGCACGGCGAGGCCACGCCGGCGTCGGCGACGCCGGCGCCGCGGCGGCGGCGGCACGACCGAGACCGCCGCGGCCGACCCGGGAAACTCCTCCGCCGAGAACTCCTCCGCCGAGGACTGACGACGCTGTCCGGAGCCGCCGCCCGTGCCGGTGACGGCTTCGCCGGCCGGCCGCCGGACTCCCCCGGTGACAGCCGCCGGGCGGCTCCGACGGCGGAGAGTGGGAAGGATGCCGCACGACCTCGCTGCCGCGCTCGCCGAAGTACGCTCGCTGCTGCTCGCCCCCGGACTGGCCAGGGCCGTCGCCGCCGGGCGGCGCCGGAACCAGACCCCGAGCGTCGCCCGCGCGGAGCTGCGCCCGGTGACGCTCAAGGCCGGTCCCCGGCTACAGATCGTCACCACCGACGGCACCCGCCCGTACACCCGCAACGTCCGGTTCGGTCCCGAGGCCGACGCGGCGGTGGACGCGCTGCTGGCCGAGCCGTTCGGCAACTGGCACGTCGAGACGGCCGCCACCACCCTGCAGGTCCGGGTGACCAAGCGTGGCGAGGCGCGCGTGCACCGCGCCCCGACGCAGCGGGCACAGCCCGCCGACCGGGCCGGCAACGGGCACGACCGGGTCAGGGAGCACCTCCTCGATCCCGGTGACCCGCTCTTCGACACGATCGGCGGCAGCGCCGCCAAGCGGCGACAGGTCGACGCCTTCCTCCGGGCCCTGGCGGCCACCCTTCCCGCCGAGCTCACCGGCCCGCTGCGCGTGGCCGACCTCGGCTGCGGCAACGCGTACCTCACCTTCGCCGCGTACCGCTACCTCTCCGGGCGGGGGGTCGACGTCGAACTCGTCGGCGTCGACGTCCGCGAGGACCAGCGGCACCGCAACACCGGGCTGGCCGACCGGCTCGGATACGGCGACCGGATCCGGTTCGTGGCCGGCACCATCCTCGACACGGTCGTGGAGCCGGCCCCCGACCTGGTGCTCGCGCTGCACGCCTGTGACACCGCGACCGACGAGGCGCTGGCCCGCGCGGTGCGGTGGGGTGCCCGCTGGGTGCTGGCCGCCCCGTGCTGCCACCACGATCTCGCCGCACAGCTGCGGGCCCGCCCGGCGCCCGCGCCGTACGGGTCGCTGGTCCGGCAGGGCATCCTGCGCGAGCGCCTCGCGGACGTCCTCACCGACGCCCTGCGGGCGGCCCTGCTCCGGTTGCACGGCTACCGGGTCGAGGTGGTGGAGTTCATCGACTCCCAACACACCCCGCGCAACCTGCTGTTGCGGGCCCGGCACACCGGTGCCCCCGCGACGGCGCGGCAGCGGGACGAGTACCTCGGGCTGGTCGACCAGTGGCAGGTCACCCCGCGGCTGCAGACCCTGCTCGGGCTGCCCTGAGCGGGCCGGGTGCACGTCGGGCCGCCCGAGGGCCGGAGGCGGAGCCGGCCGGGGGCGCCGGCGGACGGGGCCGGTCGGTCGGCGTCACCGGTTGCGGCACGCCACTACCCTCGGCAGGGTCACCCACATCCGGCGAAAGGGGCTCC
>CALGAM010000193.1 GCA_937951935.1 uncultured Micromonospora sp.
GTGTCCGGCCCGCGTGCCGAGCCCGCCTCGGGCGAGGTGGCCGGTACGGCGCCGAAGCTGCGTGTCCCGCCCGGGTCGCCGCCGCGACGGGCACGGACGCCCCGCCGGGCACCCCGGGTGGCCGCCCGGCTGGCCGTCTCCTGGAACGGCCGGGGCCGACCGGACGGGTCGAGCGCGATCGCCTCGCCGTCGAGCACCAGTTCCCGGGCGGGCAGGGCACGCACGGCGGCCACCACCTCCGGAACCCGTGGGGTGATCTCGTCCAGGCTGCGGGTGAAGACCGCGATGTCGTCGCCGGAGCGGTGGACCTGGACACGGATGCCGTCGAGCTTGACGTCGGCCACCGCCGGCAGTCCGACCATCGAGACGGCCTCGTCGACCGAGACGGCGCTCTGGGCGAGCATCGGTGCCAGCGGACGGCCGACCCGCAGCGTGAATCCGGCCAGCGCGGCCGACCCGCCGGTCAGGGCGGCCTGCGCCACCACCGTGAGGTCGCCGGCGAGCAGCAGGGCCCGCCGGACCATCGGTACCGGGACGGTGGCGGCCAGCGCGATCGCCTCGACCATCAGCCCTGCCTGGGCGCCCTGTCGCAGCTCGCCGCCGAACAGGCCGAGCAGCACGCGCCGCTCGTCGACGGTGGCGGCGCCGAACAGGGCGCCGAGCAGGGCGCGGCGACGCGCCTGGGAGCCCGGCCCGCGTACCTCGGCCAGCTCGCCGATGGCGGCGTCGACCGCGGCGACGGTCAGGGTCGGCTGCTCGGCCGGGGGTGGCAGTTCGCGCAGGCTGGCGTAACCGACGCCGGTCTGCCGCTGCCGGATCTCACCGGCGAGGTACGCCGAACCGGGCGCGATCTCGTCGGGGTCCAGCCCACGTAGCGCTCTGGCGAGCAGTTCGACCTTCGCCCGCCGCGAACGGGTCGCGGCGACGGCGGCGGAGGTGGCGGCCAGGTCGACGAAGCGCACGGCCCCATCCTGACAGCCGTCACCGACACACCCCGCCGAGCTGGGCGAAATCCGGCAGGCCAGGCGGAAGGATCCGGCGGACCGATCCGGCGAGCCCGGCGGACGGTCGCCGGGCTAGGCGGACAGTGGTTCCTCGACCCGCAGTCCACGGGCGCGGATGCCGTCGGCGACCCGGGACAGCGCGGCGTCGAGCGCACAGAGAACGGCGGACAGCTCCCCCAGGTGCTCCCGGAGCGCCTCGTCGGACCACGCGGCGACGTCGACGTCCCGCAGCGCAGTGACCGCGGCGTCGAGCCGCGCGATCGCCTCGTTCGTACTCATGTTCGATACAGTACCGGCCCGGCGGGCGGCCGGCGGCGATTTCGCGCTTTTCACCCGGGACGCCGGACGGTGGTGCCGCCGGTCGCCGTGTCCGCGACGCCGGGGTCAGCGTCCGGCCGCCACCTCGGCGACCTTGGCCAGCAGCAGCGCCTCGGCCAGGCAGACCCGGGCGAACTCCCCCAGGTGCAGGCTCTCGTTCGGGCCGTGCGCCCGGGCGTACGGGTCCTCCACGCCGGTGACCAGGATCGCCGCCTCCGGGAACATCTCCTGGAACGTGGCGATGAACGGGATCGAGCCGCCCACCCCGATGTCCACCGGCTCGACGCCGTCCCAGGCGATCCGGAACGCCTCCCGGGCCGCGTCGAACACCGGGCCCGACGCGTCGATGACGCACGGCTCGCCGTCGTGTTCCAGGGTCACGGTCACCGAGGCACCGAACGGGGCGTGTCGCAGCAGGTGCTCGCGCAGCGCGGCGTACGCCCGCGCGGCGCTGTCGCCCGGCGCCAGCCGTACGCTGAGCTTCGCCTTCGCGGCGGGAACCAGCGCGTTCGGTGCCTCGCTGGTCGGCGGCGCGTCCAGACCGATCACCGATATCGCCGGCCGCGTCCAGATCCGGTCGGCGAGCCGGCCGGTGCCGGGGAAGGACACGCCGTCGAGCATGCCGGCCTCGGCGCGCAGCCGGTCCTCCGGGTAGTCGACGGTCGTGCCGGGCGCCCGTACCAGGCCCTCCACCGCGACGTCCCCGGCGGGGTCGTGCAGGGTGGCCAGCAGCCGACAGAGCGTGGTCAGCGCGTCCGGCACCGCGCCGCCGAACATGCCGCTGTGCACCGCCTCGCGAAGGGTGCGGACCTCGACGAAACAGTTGACGATGCCCCGCAGCGACGTGGTCAGGGCCGGTACGCCGACGTCCCAGTTGCTCGAGTCGGCGATCACGATGACGTCGGCGCGGATCTCGTCCCGGTACTCGGTGAGCAGCCGTTTCAGGGATGCCGAGCCGTACTCCTCCTCGCCCTCGACGAAGATCACCACCCCGACCGGCAGCGCGTCCCCGAAGGCGCGCAACGCGGCGACGTGCGCCATGACGCCGGCCTTGTCGTCCGCGGCGCCCCGGCCGTAGAGCCGGCCGTCACGTTCCACCGGCTCGAACGGGTCACTCTGCCACAGGGACAGGTCGCCGACGGGCTGCACGTCGTGGTGGGCGTAGAGCAGCACGGTCGGTGCGCCGGGCGGGGCCGGGCGCGTACCGATCACCGCCGGCTGACCGTTGCCGGACCGCACCACCCGCACGTCCAGGTCACAGCCCCGGAGCAGCTCGGCGACCGCCTCGGCGCTCCGCTCCACCTGGGAGTGGTCGAACCCGTCGAAGGCGATGCCGGGAATCCGGATGAGGCGCTCCAGATCCGCGCGGACGCCGGGCAGCACGCGCTGGATCGCGGCGCGAATCTCGGACTCGGTGCGGACAGCAGTGGCCATGCCATGATCGTAAGCCGGCTGACCAGCGCGTCGGTGGCCGGTGTCGTCCCTGCCGCGTGCCGCGTCGAGACGGGGTCACCGGAGCCGGCGGAACCGACCCGCCGCGTCGTGGCTCGGGCTGGTGGCGCCGTCCACCACCAGGTCGGCCCGGGCCGCGGTCCGGTCGGTGGCGAAATGCCGTCGCTCACCCCGCCACCAGCGCCGAAGCCACGGCAGCAGCTCGACGCCGTCGCGGCTCAGGGCGCGGTCCCGCCGCAGGCGGACCGGGGCGGTCACGAAGACGGCGAAGGTCAACTCGGCCGCGACGGCGGCCCGGGCGCTGGAGACACCCTCCAGGATCACCACCGGCGCCGGCGGGACGGTGATCCACGGGCCGGCGAAGTGCCCGGCCCGCCAGTCGTACCGCCGGTAACGCCCCGGCCGGCCCGCCCGCAGGGGCGCCAACACCCACTCGTCGAGTCGCGGCCAGAAGGTGAACTGGTCCGCCCAACCATCCAGCAGGTCGTCGGTGTGCACCACGGGCACCGGGTCGGGTACGGCCGGGACGGGCCCGGTCGCCACCCCGGCACCGCCGCCCACGCCCGCCGCCGACGCCGGGCCGCCCACCGTGGCGAGGGCGGCGGCGAGCCGCGCGGCGAACGTCGTCTTTCCGGCCCCGCTCGGCCCGTCGACCGCGACCAACCGGGTACGCCCGAGCCGGGCCGGCCGGCCCAGGATCCGTACGGCCAGTTCGGCGTACGACTCGACGGCTCCCGCCACCCCGCCGAGGCTACTGGCCCGGGGCGATCGGCCCGACCGGTGGTCCCGCCGGCGCCGCACGGGTCGGCGCCGCCGGTGCCCCGGGCGGCACGAACGGCAGCCCGGCCGGGGCGCCCTGCTCGATGAGCCGCCACAGCGCACCGGTGTCGAGGTGCTCCTCCACCAGGTCGCCGAGCAGGTCCAGGGTGCGGTTCCGCGCCGCCTCGAAGGAGGTGTCCGCCGCCACCCGGAAGCCGTGCCGGCCGGCCAGCCGGGCGGCCTCGGTGAGGAACCGGCGGCGGAACTCGTCCGAGGAGAAGATGCCGTGCCAGTGGGTGCCGAAGACGCTGCCGGCCCACGCGCCCTCACCGCGGCCGTCCGTGCGCCGGATGAGCGGGGACAGACCCGGGTCGGCGGACCGGACGTACCCGTGGTGGATCTCGTACCCGTGCACCGGCACCGTCCCGAACGCGGTGCCCGCCGACCGGGTCACGGTCTTCCGGGCCGCGAAGGCGATCTCGACGGGGAGCAGTCCGAGACCGGGAACCTCGCCGCGCCCGCTCTCGACCCGGTCGTGGATGGTCCGGGAGAGCATCTGGAACCCGCCGCAGATGCCGACCAGCGGTCGCCCGGCGGAGGCGTGCCGGAGCACGACGTCGGCCAGTCCGGTGCGCCGCAGCCACTCCAGGTCGGCGACCGTCGACTTGCTGCCCGGCAGCACGACGAGATCGGCGGCGGCGATCTCGGCCGGTTCGACGGTCAGCCGGACCCGCACCCCCGGCTCGACGGCGAGAGCCTCGGCGTCGGTGGCGTTGGAGATCCGGGGCAGCCGGACCACCGCCACGTCGAGCCACTCGCCGCCCCTCGGCGGCGCCGGCCGACCGAGCACGCGACCGTAGGCGAGCGCGTCCTCGGCGTCCAGCCACAGGTCGACGTGCCAGGGCAGTACCCCGTACGTCGGCCGCCCGGTGAGCTGGTGCAGCATCTCCAGCCCGGGACGGAGCAGACCGAGGTCGCCCCGGAACTTGTTGATGACGAATCCGGCGACGAGCGCCTGGTCCTCGGCGTCGAGCAGCGCCAGGGTGCCGAACATCGAGGCGAACACACCACCCCGGTCGATGTCGCCGACCACGATCACCGGCAGTCGGGCGTGCCGGGCCAGCCCCATGTTGGCATAGTCGGCGTCCCGCAGGTTGATCTCGGCCGGGCTGCCGGCCCCCTCACAGACCACGACGTCGTACTCGGAGCGCAGTTCCGCCAGCACCGCGAAGGCGGTCTCGGCGAGGCGGGGCCGCAGGGTGCGGAAGTCCTCGGCGGTGACCGTGTCGATCGCCTCACCGAGCAGGACGATCTGGCTCGACCGGTCGCTTCCCGGCTTCAGCAGGACCGGGTTGAACCGCAGGTCCGGCGCGAGCCCACAGGCGGCGGCCTGCATGGCCTGCGCCCGTCCCAGCTCACCGCCCCGACCGTCCGGGCCGACCACCACGGCCGAGTTGTTGGACATGTTCTGCGCCTTGAACGGCGCCACCGCCACGCCCTGCCGGTGCAACCAGCGGCAGATCCCGGCGGTCAGCACGCTCTTGCCGGCGTCAGAGGTGGTCCCGGCCACCAGCAGTCCACCGCTCATCCGACTCCGGTCATCCCCTTCCCCTGTCGTCCCGGCCGGGCACCGTCACCGCCGTCAAGGGCCCCGTCAAGGGCCATCGTCGCCGTTCCCGACACCGCCGGCGTCGGCAATCGACCACCGTCACCGCCGTCGGGGCGGTCGAGGCGGGACCGGCCGGACGGGACCGCCTGTGGTCGGGCTCGCGTGATCACCGCCGCCGCTGTCCGGCGAGCCGGTCGCGAAGCCGGCGGGCGACGGCGCGTCGGAACCGGCCCGTCGCCGCGTACGTCGCCGCGATGCCGAGCGCCGCGCACCCGACCACGGCGGAGAGTCGCACCGCCCGGTCGATGTGCCCGGCGTCGGGCCGCGGCCCGTCGCCGAGGAACGGGCGGACCTCCACACGTCCGGAGTAGACGTTGCGTCCGCCGAGCCGGACGCCGAGCGCACCGGCCATCGCCGACTCGCACTGGCCGGCGTTGGGACTGGGATGGTCGTGCCGGTCCCGCCGCCAGATGCGCCAGGCCTCGGCCCGGTCACCGCCGGCCAGCGGGGCCGCGGCGATGGTGAGCAGCCCGGTCAGCCGGGACGGCAGCAGGTTGAGCAGGTCGTCGAGGCGGGCGGCGGGAGTGCCGAAGCGCGCGTAGCGGGGGGAGCGGTGCCCCACCATGGCGTCCAGCGTGTTCACGGCGCGGTAGCCGAGCAGTCCCGGCAGTCCGGCCAACGCCGCCCACAGCAGTGGCGCCACCACCGCGTCCGAGGTGTTCTCCGCGACCGACTCGACGGTGGCGCGGGCGAGCTCGGGCCCGTCCAGCCGCGAGGGGTCCCGGCCGCAGAGACTGCGCAGGCGGTGGCGCGCGGCGGGCAGGTCGTCCGCGCGCAACGCGCGGCTCATCATCGTCGCCTCGCGCCGCAGGGTACGCCCACCGAGTACCGCCCAGGTGCCGGCGGCCACCACCACCGTCCGCGCCAGCGGACGACGCCGGGTCGCCGCCGCGACGGCGGCGCCGACGAGCACGGGGAGGCCCACGGCCAGAGCCGTGTGTCCCGCACCCGCCGACAGCCGGGGCCGGTAGAGTCGCCGCTCCAGGGCGGTCGCGAGCCTCCCGAACCCGGCGACCGGATGGCCCCGGCGCGGGTCGCCGACGAGTGTGTCGAGGACGTACCCCAACACCAGCCCCGCCGCGTCGGCGCCGCCGTCGCCCAGCCAGCCCGCAGGCGTCCTCCACCGACGGAGCCGGTCCCGGACCGGTCGGACCGGCGGGCTGCCCTCCGGGCCGCTCGTACCGACCCGACCTCGCCGGCAGCCGCGCGGTCGGATCACCGCTTCACCCCGACCCGGCGGGCCGACGCGCACCCGCCCGTGGGCCTGGACCGCATCTGGCCACCTCCTCCGGTGCAGGAGCCTAGTGGGGCGGTCCTCCGCCGGCTGCGGTGGTCGGGACCGCGAGCCTCCGGCGGGTCGGGACCGACCCGTCCGCCGCGGCGGGTCCCGTGCGGTGAGCGCCCGTCCACGCCGCGCATCCGTACGGGATAGGGTCGCGGGGTGGAGCGCGGCGACGACGGCAGGTGGTCGAGTTCGCCGCAATAAACGGACATATCACACCAATCCGCTCGACAGGAGGCGCCAGAGTGCTGGTCATCGGGGCGATCCTCGGAGGACGGGGATGACCGACATGTCGCCCGCGGCTCCCGCACCGCCGATGCCGAAACAGCCCTCGTCGCCACACCCGCCGTCGCTGAGCCGGCTGCCGTCACTGACCGGCCTGCGATGGGTCGCCGCGATGCTCGTCTTCGGGTTCCACGTCGGGACCATGCAGCTCGTGGCGGAGCCGGACTACCGCCGGATCGTCGACTGGGTGTTCACGCTCGGGCTCTCCGGGGTGCAGTTCTTCTTCGTGCTCAGTGGGTTCGTTCTCGTCTGGTCGAGCCGCCCCACCGACACGAGGTGGGCGTTCTGGTGGCGCCGGATCGTGAAGATCTTCCCGAACCACCTGGTCACCTGGGCCGTCGTGATCGCCCTCATGCTCTACTGGGCCGACCCGGTCAATCTGGGGGCGGCCCTGGCCAACCTGTTCCTGGTGCAGGCCTGGCTCCCCCTCGACGGCTACTTCTACAGCATCAACAACGTCAGCTGGTCGATCTCCTGCGAGATGGCCTTCTACTTCTGTCTGCCGTTCGCCCTGCCGCTGATCCGCCGGATGCGGCCGTGGATGCTCTACGGCGTCGTGATCGGCATGCCGCTGCTCATCCTGGCGATGTGGCCGACCCAGCAGCTGCTCCCGGAGGACGTCCGCTGGTGGTTCACCCAGATCTTTCCCGTGGTGCGTTCCTTCGAGTTCTGGATGGGCGTGGCCGCCGCCGAACTGATGCTGCGGGGGAAGTGGCGCGGGCCGGGTCTGCTGCTCTCCGGCGGGATCTTCGTGCTGATCTGGGTGGCGTGCATGGAGTGGATCCGCGCCGAGCTCTGGACGACCGTGCTCGCCGCCGGCTACGTCCTGGTCATCACCGGTGCCGCCAGGGCCGACGTCGAGGGCCGGCGCTCACCGCTGCGGTCCCGGCCGATGATCTGGCTGGGCGAGGTCTCCTTCGCGTTCTACCTGGTCCACGTCTTCCTGATCAAGGCGGTGCTCCGCTTCGCGGGCCACACCGGCGGGTTCACCGGGTGGCGAGGTCCCGCCGCCGCGATCGGCTTCCTCCTGCTCAGCCTGCTCGCCGCCGCGGCACTGTTCCGGTTCGTCGAAACACCGGCGATGCGCGTACTCCGGTCACGGCGGCCCACCAACCCGATCCGGATGGTCGCCCGCCTGTGGCGGCGTCCACGCCAGCCGTCGGCCGGCGTGGGCGGGCACGACGCGGCCGGGAAGCCACAGCCGGGTGGCGCGACCCCCGCGGGCGCGACGGCACCGACGGCGGCCGCCGGGGCTGGCACCGAGCCGGCGATCCCTCGGCCACGCTCGTCCGTCGCCACCCGAAGGATCCACGCGTAGCGGCGGCGGCCCGGCACCTGGGCGGGGCGGTGGGAACCGGCTTCCGCCACGACACGCACCGCCGCGCGCCGCGGGAGAGGAGAACAGGCACGGAGACAGGAATCCGGCAGCGGGAAGCCGGTGGGGAGGCGGAGGGGGCCGATCTCCGCCTCCCCACCGTGGTTGGTCGGCCGGAGGCGTGGCAGGGAGGCGAGCCGCCACGCCGCCCGGCCGACCGGTCTGACCGGGTGACACCCACGGATCAGGCCGGAACCGCGACCCGGTTCCGCCGTCCGCGGCCGCCCGTGGCCCGTCCGTCAGCCCGCCCGGCCTCGCCACCGTCACCGGCCCCGTCCCGACCGTTGCCGCGTGCGCCGTCGTCGGCAACGTCCGTCACACCGCCGTCGGGCCGACCGCGGTCACGGAACCCGCCGGGGATCGGCGCCTCGCCCACGGGCAGGCCGTCGCCGGGACGGCCGCCCTCCCCACCGTCGGCTCGGCCGTCGACCCCGGGTGAGGCGGTGAGTTCGTGGTCGGGGCCGCCGGGGGCCGGGTCGCGCGGCACGGGCAGCCCGCGACCCGCGTCGTACCGGGAGTCCTCCCCGCCGTCGTCCTCGTCGTGGAAGGGTCGGTCGTCGGGAAGCGCGGGCGCCTCGTCAGTCGACACCGACTCGGTCGCCTCACCGTGCACCCGGGATTCGGTCTCGGCGTCCGCCGGGGCGGAGGTGGACGGGGTCGGTCGGTTCCGGGCGAACCGCCCCCGTCCCCGCGACAGGTCGTGGCCGACCGCCACCGCCTCCACCTCGTACGTCGTGCGGTGGTTGCCCGCGTCGTCGGTCCAGTCCCGGGTGTACATCCGCCCCACGACGATGACCGGGTCTCCCACCATGACCGACGAGGCGACGCCCTCGGCGAGCCTGCGCCAGCAGGTGACGCGAACCCGCAGGCTGTTGCCGTCGACCCAGCGCCCGCTCTCCCGGTCGAGGCGGCGAGCGGTCGAGGCCACCCTGAAGCTGGCCACGAGCGTCCCGGTCTGGGTGGTACGTCGCCATTCCGGCGCGGTCAGCACGTTGCCGACGATGGTGACGTTCGTGTCGAACATCGTCCCTCCACAGATCCCAGCGGTCACCGTCCCGAGCCGACTCGACCCACAGACTGGCGGCCGGGTCGGCGCCACCGCCATCGCCGGCGCCGGGACTGTGGACGACCCGACGCCCTGTGGAGAACGACCTGATCACGGATCGGTGTGGTATGCGGACACGCCCGGTCGCGACCGCCGACGGACCACGACGGAGCAGGTCACGGCAGCCACGGCGGCTCGGCCAGCGGACCGGCGGGTCAGTCCACCGGGTGGCGCCCACCGGGGAGGTCCGACCGCCGCGCCGCCGGGCGCACCGGCCCCGTCCCGGGCCACTCCGGCGACACCCACCCGCCGGTGCCCCAGCCGTCCGCAGCGTCGAAGCCGGTCCCCGGCCGGTGCGTCGCCCAGCCGTCCTGCCAGATCAGCAGCTCCCGACCGAGCAGATTCCGACCGCCGGCGAAGAAGACCCGGTCCACCGCGCGACGGACCCTCGCCAGGCCCGGCCGTGAGCCCGTCCCGGTGAAGATCACGACGTCCCGGGCCGGTACCCCGACCACCAGATCCCCCGGCACCGAACGGCGGAGGTCCGCCCAGACCTCGTCGGCGAGCAGGACGCTGGACTCGAGTCCGCCGAAGAAGAGCATGGGAGCCGGCGGCTGCCCGTCGACCCGCAGCCTCGGCAGCAGCCGGTGCAGGTTGTCCAGGGCCACCCGGCGCAGCATCCGCCGGCCGAGTTGCAGGCGGTCGAGGTCGTCCCAGGTGACGAACCGGCTGCCGTACGGCGGCCCGAACGAGTAGACGACGGCCAGGTCGGGGTGAAGCGGTCGAGCAGGTGCTCCGTGCCGTGGCGGGGGTCGTCGGCCGACACCAAGACGGGCAGGAACATCGTGCTCGTCAACCGCACGCCTGGAAACCTAGTATGTGCAGGCCAGGACGTCACGCCCTCGGCCGGCCGATGGTCGACCAGCGGTAACCTGCTGTGCGCACCACCCTGCCATGCGCCCGTAGCTCAGCGGATAGAGCAGCTGCCTTCTAAGCAGTTGGTCGCAGGTTCGAATCCTGCCGGGCGCGCCAACGGTCTCTGACCTGGGAAAATGTCCCGCAATAACCCTCTCGACCGATTGGTACACCGCTCAGAGATTGGTTTACTGCGCACGTGCCTGAAGCCTTCGATGCCCTCACTCGCTCGTTCGCGCGGTCACTCCGCGCACGCAACCTGGGTGAGAAGACGGTCAAGACCTACCTGTTCCCGTCGACGGCCTAGCCGCGTACGCCGCCGGCCGGGGCCTGCCCGACTGGACCGCTGTCCCCAGGGCCGTCCTCGAAGACCACCTCGCCGAGCTGGCCCACCCGCAAGCCCGGCGGCGTCAGCGTCGTGTACCGGTCGCTCCAGCAGTTCTTCAGGTGGGCCGAAGAAGAAGGCGAGATCGTACCGAGCCCGATGGCACGGATGCGCCCGCCGGTCGTCCCCGAGCCAGTCACGCCGGTGCTGCGGGAGGATCAGATCCGGCACTTGTTTCGGGCATGCGAGGGCACCGACTTCATGTCGCGGCGCGACATGGCGATCATCCGGCTGTTCCTCGACACCGGGATCCGTCTGGAGGAATGCGCCGGCATGCAGGTCGACGACCTCGACGTCGACTTGTGCGAGGCCACGGTCACCGGCAAGGGTAGGCGTACCCGTTCCGTCGCGTTCGGGCAAGCGGGTTGCGGGTGAGTGCGTTGAGGGTGGGCGTTCGGGACCCCAGCATGGTCGAGGCCGGCGCGGTGGATCTGACGGTGCAACGCTGCACGACCCCTCCCCCGGACGTGGCCGTAACGGATAGTGGCCTAGATCGCACAGGTTACAGCGGCATGAATGCCCTGTTCATGGCTCTACTGTGGATCGATCCGTGGTTACAGGTAGATCAGCCGGTCGGTCGTACTGGTGTTCGGAAAACTTATCCGGCGTAGCCGACAAGTCACCTTAGGGGGACGTACCACACGAAGGGCCGGCGGGGTGCAGCCCGCCGGCCCTCAAGCGTCGCGACGTGTCCACCGTAGCAGCAACAGCACCCAGCGGGTACGGTCGATCCACCGGCTGGTCTCGTGCAGGAGACCGGCTCCCAACCCTCGTGCAGGAGGGCACCATGGGTGACTACATCGGCCTACGCATCGCCAGGTGGCGAGACATCGCCCGGATGACCCAACAAGAACTCGCCGACGCGGTCGAAATCAGCCGCGAGTACCTGTCGCGAATCGAAAACGGCCACAAGCCGGTAACGGACAGGAGACTCTTATACGCGTTCGCCACTGCTCTCGGGGTAAGCGTCACCGACCTCACCGGACAGCCAACCCCACCACGCACCCGAGACGACCTCGCCATCTACTCTGCCGTCCCCGCGCTGCGCGGAGCCCTCGACGACGACCCCGAGTACACCTCGCCCATCACACCGACCGTCCTGGCCGCCGAGGTCGACCGCGCGATGGTGGCTCGGATGGCATGCGACTACCAGACCCTCGCCGCCCTGCTGCCCGCGCTGGTGATGGGCACCCGGCGGCTCGCCGGCGAGGGCGGCGACACTGGCCGAATCGGACTGGGGCTCTTCGTCCGCGCCGCCGTCACGAGCGCGCTCACGATCAAGCCGTTCGGTCACATCGACCTCTCGACGAGGTTGGCCGAGCGCGCCCAGCAGGCCGCCAGCCAGCTCGGTGACCCAGCCAGCCTCGCCGCCGCCGACTACGCCCTCGCCCAGACCGCGCTCGCCTCCGGCACCCTCGGCGGCCGTCGCCGTAGCTTCGCCCTCGCTGCCGCAGCAGCCGACCGGATCGGCGACACCGGCGGCGACGAGGCGCTCTCCTGGTATGGGATGCTCCACCTCCAGGCGGCGCTATCCGCGGCCACGCTGGGCCGCTCCGATGACGCGGTCGCCCATCACACCGAGGCCGCGCAGGTCGCGGCCCGGGTCGGCGCGGACCCATGGCGGATGGAGGTGACCCCGGCCAACGTTGGTGTTTGGCGTGTCGCCATCGCGCTGGAGAACGGGGAGCCGGACCGGGCCCCGGAATACGCGAGGCGGGTCGACCGGGCCGCGCTGCGAACCCGTCAGAGACTGTCTCACCTGCACATCGCGTGCGGGCGTGGCTGGTACCAGGCCGGCCGGCCCGACAAGGCCATCCGACACTTCTTGCAGGCGGACGAGGTCGCCTCATCCGAGTTGCGCAGCCGCCCTGCTGTGCGGGAGATCGTCGGTCAGATGGTCCGCGACGCCCGGCGTCGGGGCGGCCCGGAATTGCGGGAGCTGGCAGTGCGGGTAGGGGTGGATCCGCTCGACCCAGACGTCAACGCCGGGCCGGTGTAGGCCCGGCACGATCGGCAATCGCAAGTCGGTGTGACCGCACGGTCACACCGACTCTGTGTCTACGCCCGTACGGTCCGTGACAGGACGCGGACGCGACCCATCAGCACCCGAACCTCAGCCGCGCGCGTCCTGTCACCGGCCGGCCCGGGGCGACCCCTCACAGTCCACCGCCCCGGGCCGGCAATGCGCCGGAAGGGAGAGCAATGGGACTGTGGTGGACACGACGTAGACGTGATGAAGCTGAGCGGGCCGCCCGCCAGGCCGACGCCACCGAGGCGGAAGCCGCCCGACAGCGGGTGCTGGATCTGGCCCGTCAGCAGAGCGAACACGAAGAGCACGACCAGGAGTCTGGCGGCCGATGAGGGAGCCCATCTGCGGGCCGTGCGCCCTCGCCGCCTGCGAAGATGAGCCGATCTTCAGCCACGAATGCGTTGGCCGCTTGGACATCCTGCCGCTGGACGACTCTGATGGGCTGGTGACGACCTGGTGTGCATGCGAGTGCCAGGACGAGCGCGAGGCTGGCCAGTGACCTTCTTGACCCGCGTGCCTCGACCAGGCGACGTGCTCCGGGTGACCAGAGCCGCGTCCGTCCAGTTCAGCGGTGACCGGGCACTCCGCTTCCGGGTCATCCGGGTACATGACTGGACCACGTACCGGAGCTGGGTGTGGCTCGACGGCTACGTGCTCGACCGGCATGGTGAGGCGGTGGACCGGCGGACGATCTACGTGCAGCCGGCAGGGCTGTGGCTGCTGGGGCCGCGGCAGGTGCCGGTACAGCGGCGGCCGGTCGGGGCCCGACGGCCGGCCGTGCGGCGCGCCTGACGGGCGCGCGGTGGCCCGGCTGCCGGCACAGCCGGGGCCACCCCACGACGAACGGCCCCGGCCTCCTGTGTGGAGGCCGGGGCCGGTGGCATCCTGAGGACGAGGAGGAGGAACCGTGAGCGCCGGCGAGTTGTACGTGCCGGTCAGCGACGACGGCATCAGCGGCCGATGGGCCGTCTGGACCTACCCGGACGGCCGCGCCGAGCCCGACGCGTTCGACCAGCAGGGTCTCCCACCCCCTAGCCCGGGAGGTGGACCGGCTCCTCGGCAACACGTCGCCGCTTCCCGAGAAGGAGCGGCGACTGCTCGTCGAGATGCTGGAGCGGATCTTGGACACGTACAGTAACGTCCAGCGCATCGCCCAGCCGCGACAAGATCGTTTAGCGATCGGT
>CALGAM010000194.1 GCA_937951935.1 uncultured Micromonospora sp.
GAACTCCGCCACCACCTCACGAAAAATGAAAATACTCTCCGCTTCCAACGCATCCAGATGCGAAACCCGATACGTCGGCCGGCTCATGACACCGCTCCGCTCCGCCGCGCGCGCTGACCACCCACGCCCATTCCCTACCTTTCCGATTGGACAAGTATAGAGGCCATGCCCAGGGTACCCGGACGTGATGCCGCAGCGCTGCGAGCAACCGGGATGCGAGATCCCCTCCGGCACGCCGCGAGGTGGGGCGGCCGGGGATCAGCCTGTATTCCAACGCGGATTCGTCGATCCGGGAAGCGAGAAGTCCGGTGGCCGTCGCCACAACAAAGGACCCGGCCATCAGCCGACCCCCGGCCCGACGGCCCTGTCGAGCAGCGGCGACACCCTCACCGCCGGCCTCCTCACCTGCGGCACAGGGTACCGCCGGGCAGGACGTGACGGGCGGCAGACCAGCCCGCCACGCCGCAGGGCGTCTCGGCCACGCCGCTCTCAGCTGCCGTGGTACGCGTTCTGCGTCCACTCCAGGCCGCGGTTGATCAGGGACTCCACCGCGTCCGCGGCCCGGTCGACCAGGAACTCCAGCTCCTTGCGCTCGACGGCGGAGAAGTCCGACAGGACGTAGTCCGCCGGATCCTGGCGCCCGGGCGGGCGGCCGATACCGAACCGGACGCGCAGGTAGTCCCGGGTGCCCAACGACCGCGACAGGGAACGGAGCCCGTTGTGCCCGCCCTCACCACCGCCGGACTTCACCCGGAGCTGGCCGTACGGAATGTCGAGCTCGTCATGGATCGCGATGATCTGAGCCGGTGGCACCCGGTAGAACCGCGCCAACGTGGCCACCGGGCCGCCGGAGAGGTTCATGTACGTCAGGGGCTTCACCAGCACGATCCTGGGCCCGCCGAGGCCCAGCCGTCCCTCGGCGACGTCGGCGACCGCCCGGCGGTGCCGACCGAACCTCACCCCGGTCCGCTCGGCAAGCAGGTCGACGATCATGAACCCGACGTTGTGTCGGTTGCCGGCGTACTCCCGGCCGGGGTTGCCGAGCCCGACCAGCAGCCACGGATGAACCTCGTCCGCCACGTCCCTCTCCCTGTCCCGCTGGGCTGTCGTCCACTGCGGCGTGCGCGCCGTACCCGACATGGAAACAGGCGCCCCCGCGCAAACCGGGGGCGCCTGTCACACGGGGATTCGGTCAGGCCTGGGCGGATGCCTCGACCGGTGCCGTCTCGCCCGCGGCGGCCTCGGCGCCGGGGCCCTCGGCACCGGCCTCCTCCGCCTCCTCCGCGGTCGGCTCCTCGCCCGCCTCGGCCGCCATCTGCTCGGCGGTCGGGGCGGGGGTGACGAGCGCGACGATCTGCCCCGGGTCGGTGACCAACTCGACCCCCCGGGGCAGCCGCACGTCGGCGGCGGTCACCTGGGAGCCGGCCTCGAGTCCCTCGATCGAGACCTCAAGGCTCTCCGGCAGGTGCGCGGCCTCCGCGGTCACCGAGAGCGTGGTGCTCTCGTGCACGACCAGGGTGTCGCGGGCCGGCTCGCCGGTGAGCTGGACCGGTACGTCGACGGTGACCTTCTCACCGCGCCGTACCAGCAGCAGGTCGACGTGTTCCAGGGTGTCCTTGATGGGGTCACGCTGGATGGCCTTCGGCAGCGCGAGGGCCTGGGTACCGTCGCTGATCTCGATGAGGAACAGCTGGTTCGTGCCGCCGTGCCGGATCGCGGCGGCGAACTCACGTGCGGGCAACGAGATGTGCTTGGGCTTCTCGCCGTGGCCGTACAGCACGGCGGGCACCTTTCCGGCCCGGCGGGTACGACGGGCACCACCCTTGCCGAACTCGGTACGGGGCTCGGCGCTGATCTTTACCTCGGACACGGGGAGACTCCTGATACGGTCACTGCGGCGCTAGTCGGCTGGCGATTGGCGGTGCTTGGGCGAAGGGCTCACTGAGGGCTTGCGTGGTCACCCTGCCCGGAGCACCGCGTCGATGACGGCGCATCCGTGCGGCGCTGTGTTCAGCGGCCCGCAGGGCGCCCTCGCCGTGGCAACCGCACCAGTCTACCCGAGGGGCTGTCGGGCTTTCCGACGGTCCCCCACCTGGCCAGCCCCGCCGACCCGGACACCCCCACCGAGACCGGGAGGACCCGACGCGACGTTCCCCGCGACCGCCTCGGGCACGGCGGCGACCACCCACCGGTGTGGCACGACCGGCCCGGCCGACCGTCGACCCGCCCGTTGCCCCGGCCTCCCGAGCCCACCCGGCACCGGCCCGCCGAGAGGACCGGATCAGCTCAGGCCGCCGAAGAGGGTGGTCACCGAGCCGTCGTCGAAGACCTCGCGGATGGCCCGGGCGAGCAGCGGCGCGATCGACAGCACGGTGATCTTGTCGAGCTGCTTCTCCGGCGGAAGCGGCAGGGTGTTGGTCACCACCACCTCGCTGATCCGGCTGTTCTTCAGGCGCTCGGTCGCGGGGTCGGAAAGCAGCGCGTGGGTCGCGGCGACGATCACGTCCGCGGCGTTGGCGTCGTGCAGGATCTCAGCCGCCTTGCAGATGGTGCCGCCCGTGTCGATCATGTCGTCGACGATCAGGCAGACCCGCCCCTCGACGTCACCCACCACCCGGTTCGCCACCACCTGGTTCGGCTTCAGCGGATCCCGGGTCTTGTGGATGAAGGCCAGCGGACACCCGCCCAACCGGTCCGTCCAGCGCTCGGCCACCCGGACCCGGCCGGAGTCCGGCGCCACCACCGTGATCGGCCGGCCGGCGTACTTGCGCTGCACGTACTCGGCGAGGATGTCCATCGCGAACAGGTGGTCCACCGGCCCGTTGAAGAAGCCCTGGATCTGCGCGGTGTGCAGGTCGACGGTGAGGATGCGGTTGGCCCCGGCCGTCTTCAGCAGGTCGGCGATCAGGCGGGCCGAGATCGGCTCCCGGCCACGGTGCTTCTTGTCCTGCCGGGAGTACGGGTAGAACGGCAGTACGACGGTGATCCGCTTGGCCGAGCCCCGCTTCAGGGCATCGATCATGATCAGCGTCTCCATGACCCACTTGTTCACCCCGTGGGTCACGGACTGCACCACGAAGGCGTCGGAACCACGCACCGACTCCTTGAACCGTACAAAGATCTCGCCGTTGGCGAAGTCGTACGCATCGGCAGGAGTCGGCGCGACGCCGAGCACCTCACCAATCTCCTTTGCCAGCTCCGGGAATCCCCGGCCGGAAAAGAGCATCAGGCTCTTGCGATTCTCGGCGACGATGCTGCCCATCGGCTCGTCTGCTCCCGTGTGTCGGTGGATACCCGGCGTTGGACCAGAGATTATTCGGTTGCAGTATCCCCCGCTGACCGCTGGGTGCCACCGGCGTCGGGCGCGGCGTGGATTCCCTCACCTTCGCTTGCGTCGGCCGCCTCGCGTGCGGCACGCTCCGCCGCCGCCGCCGACCTCGTGCCGGCCCGACGACGCAGCACCCACCCCTCGATGTTCCGCTGCGGCGCCCGGGTGACCCCGAGCGCTCCCGGCGGAACGTCGCTGGTGACGACGCTGCCGGCGGCGACGTACGCCCCGGCCCCGACCTCGACCGGCGCCACCAGACTGGTGTCGCAGCCGATGAAGGCGGCCTCCCCGACCCTGGTGTGGTGCTTCGCCACCCCGTCGTAGTTCACGAAGATCGTGGCCGCGCCGATGTTGGCCCGGGCACCGATGGTCGCGTCCCCGACGTAGCTGAGGTGGGGCACCTTGGCACCCTCGCCGATCTCGGACTTCTTCACCTCGACGAAGGTGCCGACCTTCGCCCTCTGCCGCAGCGTCGCCTCCGGCCGCAGGTACGCGTACGGGCCGACGCTCGCCTCCGGGCCGATCACCGCTCCGACCGCGTGCGTGCGCAGCACCGTGGCCCCGGCCCCGACCGTGGTGTCGACCAGGGTGGTGTCCGGCCCGACCGTCGCCCCCGCACCCACGGTGGTGGCTCCACGCAGCTGGGTGTTCTGCTCCACCACGACGTCCCGGTCGAGGGTGACGGTGACGTCGATCCAGGTCGTCTCCGGGTCGAGCAGGGTCACACCGTCGCGCATCCACCCCTCGTTGACCCGGTCGCGCAACAGGCGCCGCAGCGCCGCCAGCTCGACCCGGTCGTTGCAGCCCAGGATCTCGGTGGGATCCGAGGCGACGTGGACGGCCACCGTCTCACCGGCCGCGACGAGGAGTCCGAAGACGTCGGTGAGGTACTCCTCGCCCTGGTCGTTGTCGGTGGAGAGCTTGCTGAGAGCGTTGCGGAGCAGGGCCGCGTCGAAGGCGTAGACCCCGGCGTTGACCTCGCGGATGGCCCGCTGGTCGGCGGTCGCGTCCCGCTCCTCCACGATCTGCTCCAGCCGGCCGTCCTGGCCTCGGACGATCCGGCCCAACCCGGTCGGGTCGGCGACCTCGGCGGCCAGCACGGTTGCCGCCGCCCCGGTGGACTCGTGCGTGGCCACCAGGGCGGTGACGGTCTGCGGACGCAGCAGCGGTACGTCACCGTTGAGCACCACCACCGTGCCTCCGACGTCCGGCACGGTGTCCAGGGCGGTCCGGACCGCGTGCCCGGTGCCGAGCTGCTCGGCCTGGCGCACCGGCGTGGCGTCCGGGGCGATCCCGGCGAGATGGGCGGTGACCTGCTCGGCACCGTGCCCGACCACGACCAGCGTGCGGTCCGGCGCCAGCGGTGCGGCCGCGGCGAGGACGTGACCCAGCAGCGTACGCCCCAGGAGCGGATGCAGGACCTTGGGTAACGCCGACTTCATCCGCTTGCCCTCACCGGCGGCGAGGACGACGACGGTGCGGAGGCGGGGCTGGGACACGAGGTTGCTCCCGTCGGTACGACTGGCAGTCTGCGGCCTCATGCTAACCAGGCGGGAACCGTGTCCACCCTCAGCCTGACAACGAGCGGCGCCGGAAAGCGGGTTCCCCCCGGCGCAGGGTGGAGTGCCTCGTCGAGCTGGGGTGTCTGGATTCGAACCAGAAGCTCAAGGCTCCAAAGGCCTGCGGGTTGCCGTTACCCCACACCCCATAGGCGTACCAGCCTAACGACTCATCGATCACCCGTTCGCGGGTGCCTCCGCGGCCTCGATGAGCGCGTTGATCGTACCCGCAATCCGCCAGTGGGGCGCTCCGCCGCAGGCGCCGCCGCGGCCTGCCACCGCCGTCTCGTCGCCTCGACGTCCGCCGGCCCGGGGACGCTCGGTCGGTGGTGCCGTCCTGCGCGCCACGCGGTCCCGGCGCCGACCGGTCCGCCCCGCGTCACCCCGGCATCCCGCCTCGCGTCTCCCGGCCGTCCGGTGGCCGCGCCCGCTCCGGTCGGTCGGCCGTTTCGCCGGATCGCCTCGGGGGTATGTGCGGACGGACCACGACCAGCGGATCGGAACTGGCGTACGACAACACCGGTCGATGATTGCCAGCAGATTCTCAGGTTCGGGTCCGTAGCAGACTACGAGAGCGTAGGTTACGGTGACGTAGGCGTAAGTTGTTCGTCAGTTCCACACGCTCCAGCGAGGTGCCATGTCGTCCGTCCTGCTCGAACCGCCGTACCCCGACGCGAGAAGGGGGCCCAAGCCGCTCACCGAGGGCGTCCAGTCCAGGGGTGTCCTCCTCGCACTCTGGTGTTTCGTGACCATCCCGTTCCTCGCCCTGCTCGCGGCCGTACCGGTGGCCTGGGGTGGATGGCTGGGCTGGACCGACATCGCGCTCGCCGTCGTGTGGTACGTGATGGCCGGGCTGGGTGTCACCGCGGGCTTCCACCGCCACTTCACCCACGGGTCGTTCAAGGCCAGGCGCTGGCTGCGGATCAGCCTGGCGGTCGCCGGCTCGTTCGCCATCCAGGGCAGCATCGTCCAGTGGGTCGCCGACCACCGCCGGCACCACGCCTTCTCCGACGTCGAGGGCGACCCGCACTCCCCGTGGCGCTTCGGCTCCAGCGTCTGGGGACTGACCAAGGGCCTCTTCCACGCCCACGTCGGCTGGATGTTCAACCGGGAGATCACCAACCGGGCCCGGTTCGCCCCCGACCTGCTCGCGGACCGGGACATCAGGCGGGTGGACCGCCTCTTCCCGCTGATGGTGGCGATCTCGCTGCTCGCCCCGGCGGCGGCCGGCGGCCTGGTCACCTGGTCCTGGCAGGGAGCGCTCACCGCCTTCTTCTGGGCCGGCCTGGTCCGGGTCTCCCTGCTGCACCACGTCACCTGGGCGATCAACTCGATCTGCCACGTGTACGGCGAACGGCCGTTCGAGGTGCGGCAGGGCGACCGCGCGGCGAACTTCTGGCCGCTGGCGGTCCTGTCGTTCGGGGAGAGCTGGCACAACCTGCACCACTCCGACCCGACCTGCGCCCGACACGGCGTGTTGCGAGGCCAGGTCGACATCACGGCCCGGGCGATCTGGCTGCTGGAGAAGTGCGGCGCGGCGTACGACGTACGGTGGCCGAAGCCCGAACGCATCGCCGCGAAGCTGGTCAAAGCGGCTCCGTCCCGGTGAGCGGCTGCGCCCGGCCGTCCCGCCCCGCGCGTCAGCCTGACAGGATGGCCAGGTGACCAAGCGTGGCGAGGGCATCGTCAGAGACAGCACGAGTCGGCACGGCGGCGGGGAACGGCAGCGGGGCGAGGCGGTGGCGGACCGACCGAGCACCGGGCGGGCGGGGCGCCGCCGGCAGCACACGGCCGCGGCGTCACCGGCGGCCAAGACCGGTTCCCGGGTACGCATGTCCGCGGCCCAGCGCCGCGAACAGCTCATCGCGATCGGCCGGCAGGCCTTCGCCGAACGCGGCTTCGACGCCACCTCCATCGAGGAGGTCGCGGCCCGGGCGAAGGTCTCCAAGCCGGTGGTCTACGAACACTTCGGTGGCAAGGAGGGGCTGTACGCCGTCGTGGTCGACCGGGAGGTACGGGCGCTGCTCGACCGGATCGCCGCGGCGCTGACCGCCGGGCACCCTCGTGAACTGTTGGAGCAGGCGGCGCTGGCCCTGCTCGACTACATCGAGGAGGAGACGGACGGGTTCCGGGTGCTGGTGCGGGAGTCTCCGGTGCTCTCCTCCAGCGGAAGCTTCAGCAGCGTGATGAACGACGTGGCACACCAGGTGGAGCACATCCTGGCCGCCGAGTTCAAAGCCCGGGGCTACGACCCGAAGCTCGCCGAGCTCTACTCGCAGTCCCTGGTCGGGATGGTGGCGCTGAGCGGGCGCTGGTGGTTGGAGGTGCGCAAGCCCCGCAAGGAGACGGTGGCCGCGCACCTGGTGAACCTGGCCTGGAACGGGTTGTCCCACCTCGAACCCAAGCCGACCCTGCTGACCCGGCGCACTCCGCGCTGACCGGGGCGCCCGGCCCCGCGACGGACGCCACGGACGGTGTCAGCGGCGGCCCGGACGGGCGGACGACGTGCCGCCGACCTCCTGGTTCGTCTCGGTGGACTCCGACGGGCCGACCTTGTCGTACAGCCCGGTGGCCAGGAAGAGCAGCCCGAAGATCATCGACACGATGACCGTGGACATCGAGAAGTTGAGGATGTTGGCGTCGGTCTGCAGCACGCTCATCATCACCAGGCTGGTGAGCAGGAAGACCACACCGGCGGCCAGGTTCATGAGGTGGCCGAGGTTGCCCCGGTGGACCGCCCCGAAGAGCACCACGAGTCCGAAAACCACCGAGATCAGGGAGAATGCCAGGTTCGTCCGCAGCCCGAGTACCCAGTGGCTGCCCCGGCCGAAGAGGGGGTCGCCCGCGGTCTCGATGGTCCCCAGGATGCCGAAGGCCAGGATGTAGAGCGCGATCAGCCCGGCGATGGCCCGGTAGACGGGCCGCGCCGGATGGTTGACCGGGATGTGTCCCATGGCCCTCTCCTCCGCGACATGGACACCGTTCGTCCGAATTGTCGACTCGCCCTGATTGTCGCCCAGGACGACGGAGGCTGCCCGGCGAACCGAGATGCGCGCCCGGGAAACACCGACGGCGACCGGCGGGACGGCCGGCCGGGGGCGCGGTCGCGGCACCGCCCGGGTTGGGGACCTCCCCGCCCGTCCGCCCCGCACGAGCGGCGGCGGGCCGGCGGTGGAAAAACCCGGCGGTCGGCGCGGCGCCCGACGGCCACCGCACCGCCTGCCGGTGGTCAGAGCACCAGCCGGGCCTTCTGCCAGGCCTCGTACTCCTCGTCGGTGCCGACCCTGCCGTACATGCCGGCCATCAGCAGGACCAACCCGATGACCATGTTGACGATCGAGGTCGCCTCGCTGAAGTTGAGGTAGTTGGCGTCGGTGCGGAGCGTGGCCAGGGTCGCCAGGCCGAGCACGATGAACAGGTACCCGAACCACTTGTTGACGGTGGCGTCGACGTTGCGCCCGATCACGGTGGCGACGACGATGATCGCGCCGAGCACGATGCAGATCACCGAGTGGCCAAGGTTGGTGCCCTGGCCCAGCACCGTGGTGTCGTCCTGGGCGAAGAACCCGGCGCCGCGGCTGTCGATGACGCCGAGGACACCGAAGACCACCAGGTAGAGACCGGTCAACGCGGCGATCGCCCGGTAGATCGGTCGCGCGGGGTGGTTGACGGGGTTGTGGGCCATGGTCAGGAGTCTCCAACGCCGTACGGGGTGAGGGTCGGGGTGGATTCTCGCGTACGGCGTCGCGAGGCTCCCGCCCACCCCGTCACCGTGTCGGGCCGGTCACGCGAACACCGGGTGGGCGGACCGCGGCTCAGTCCTCCGGGATCTGCTCGGCGAGGGCCAGCCACGCCTCCTCGGCCCGCTCCCGTTCGGCCCGGACGGCCCGGAGCTCGCCGTCCAGCTCGGTGAGCCGGGCGTAGTCGGTGGCGTGCGCGGCGAGCTGGTCGTGCAGCTCCGCCTCCCGCCGTTCCAGCTTGCCGATCTGCCGTTCCAGCCGGGCCAGCTCCTTGCGCGCGGACCGCAGCTGCGCCCCGGAGAGCCCGGGGCCGTCCTGCCTTTCCGCCGCGCCCGGCGGCGCGCCACCCGGCCGGCCCCTCTCGGGCGGACCCGCCCGGCCCGGGGAGCGGGCGAGGTACTCGTCGACGCCGCCGGGTAGGTGGACCAGCCGCCCGTCGCCGAACATGCCGTACACCACGTCGGTGACCCGCTCGACGAGGTAGCGGTCGTGGCTGGCCACGATCAGGGTTCCGGGCCAGGAGTCGAGGAGGTCCTCCAGCGCGGCCAGCGTGTCGGTGTCCAGGTCGTTGGTCGGCTCGTCCAGGATCAGCACGTTCGGCTCGGCAGCGAGGAGCCGGAGCAGTTGCAGCCGCCGCCGCTCCCCGCCGGAGAGGTCCGCGACCGGGGTCCAGAGCCGACGGTCGTCGAAGCCGAACACCTCGGCAAGCTGGGCGGCACCGAGCTCACGGTCACCGAGGACGACCCGGCGCGCCACCTGCTCGACCGCCTCCAGCACGCGCAGCTCGCCCGGGAGTTCGGCCAGCTCCTGCGACAGGTACGCCGGCCGGACCGTCTTGCCGACCCTCAGTCGCCCCTGGTCGGGCTCGCGGAGCCCGGCCAGCAGCCGGAGCAGGGTGGTCTTGCCGGCGCCGTTCACCCCGACGATCCCGATCCGGTCCCCGGGCCCGACCTGCCAGGTCAGGTTCTCCAGGATCAGCTTCCCCCCGGCCCGCAGCGTGACGTCGGTGAGGTCGTACACCTGGCGGCCGAGCCGGGCGGTGGCCAGCCGTTGCAGCGTCACCGTGTCCCGGGGCGGCGGTACGTCCGCGATCAGCGCGTTCGCCGCCTCGATCCGGAAGCGCGGCTTGGAGGTCCGGGCCGGCGCGCCCCGACGCAGCCAGGCGATCTCCTTGCGGAGCAGGTTCTGCCGGCGTGCCTCGGCCACGGCGGCGACACGTGCCCGCTCGGCCCGGGCCAGCGTCCACGCGGCGTAGCCCCCCTCGTAGCTGCGGACGGTCCGGTCGGCGACCTCCCAGACGGTGGTGCAGACCGCGTCCAGGAACCACCGGTCGTGGGTGACCACCACCAGCGCACCGCGTCTGGCCGTGAGGTGCCGGGCCAGCCAGTCGACCCCGGCCACGTCCAGGTGGTTGGTCGGCTCGTCGAGGACGAGCAGGTCGGACGCGCGGACCAGCAGCGCGGCCAGCGCCACCCGCCGCCGTTCGCCGCCGGACATCGGGCCGACCGGCTGGTCGAGGCCGAGGTGCGGCATGCCGAGGCCGTCGAGGACGGTGCGGACCCCGGCGTCGCCGGCCCACTCGTGTTCGGCGCCGAACCCCTCGTCGAGCCAGGCGGTGCCGAGCACCACGTCCCGGACGCGGGCACCGGGGTCGAGGGCGACGGTCTGGGGCAGCCAGGCGATCCGCAGGTCACGGCGGTGCGTCACCCGGCCGTCGTCCGGTTCCTCCGTCTTGGTCAACAGCCGCAGCAGGGTCGACTTGCCGGCGCCGTTGAGCCCGACGACCCCGATCCGGTCCGAGTCGCCCAGCCCGAGGGAGACGTCGGTGAGCAGCTGTCCCGCCGCGCCGTACCCCTTGCCGACCCGGTCCAGGTTGACGATGTTGGCCATGGCTAGAGACCGTAGTCACGGTCGGTGGACGTCCTCGTCCGGCCTCCCGAGCCCGTTGTCGTCCGGTTGCTCGCGCCCTCTCATCCGGCGCCCAGACCCGCCCTGGCCCCCGGCACCGGTCCGTACGCGGTTCGGACGGCCCGGCACACCCCCGCGGCGCGCAGCCCGGCGGCGATACGCTCCGCATCCGCCGCGTCCGCGGCCAGGAAGACGCAGGTGGGGCCGGAGCCGGAGACGATGCCGCCGAGCGCCCCGGCCGCCTCACCCGCCCTCAGGGTCTCGACAAGGGACGGTCGCAGCGAGAGGGCGGCGGCCTGAAGGTCGTTGCCGAGCGCCCGGCCCAGCCGGGCCGGGTCCCGGCCACGCAGCGCCGCGAGCAGGTCGTCGGCGTTGTGCAGCGGTGGAGGTGCGGCGTGCTCGGCGCGGAGCCGGTCCAGTTCCCGGTAGGCGGCCGGCGTGGAGAGGCCACCGTCGGCGATCGCCACCACCCAGTGCCAGGTGACCGGCCGGGCCAGGATGGGGCTGATCGTCTCGCCGTGGCCGGTGCCGAGCGCGGTGCCGCCGTACACCAGGAAGGGCACGTCGGAGCCGAGCCCGGCCGCGACCCGGGCCAGCTCGTCGCGGGACAGGTTGGTACCCCAGAGCGCGTCGCAGGCGACCAGCGTGGCGGCGGCGTCGGCGCTGCCGCCGGCCAGCCCGGCCGCCAGCGGGATCTGCTTGCGCAGGTGCAGTCGGGCGTGGGCCGGCACGCCGGTGTGCGCGGCGAGGGCCCGCGCGGCCCGGATCACCAGGTTCGTCTCGTCCAGCGCCAGCTCACCGGCGCCCTCGCCCTCCATGGTCAGGGTGAGGGTGTCCCCACGCCGGGCGGTCAGCTCGTCGTAGAGCGAGATCGCCTGGTAGACGGTGTTCAGCTCGTGGTAGCCGTCGGGACGCAGCGGACCGACCCCGAGGTAGAGGTTGATCTTCGCGGGAACCCTGACCCGGACCGCGCCGGGTGGACGCCGACGTGGCCGTTCCTCCTCGTCGTCCCGGCTCCATGACTCGGTCACGGGACGAGGTCCCGGACATCCGGCCGGGCCCCGAACGGCGCCGCCGCGGTCAGGTCTCTGACGGAACCGTCCGCCGGCCGACGGCCAGGCGGGTCAGGCGGCCACGGACGCCGGACGGGTCCGACCGGCTGCGCCGTCATCACGTACCTCCTCCTCGGGCTCCGCGTCAGCCTACTCGCCGTCCCGGGCGGCGACCGAGGCCGACGCGGCGATCGCGGCGAACTCGTGGATGGTCAGCGACTCGCCCCGGGCGCCGGGGTCGACCCCGGCGGCGACGAGCACGGCCGCCGCCCGGTCCGGGCCGCCGGCCCAACCCGCCAGCGCGGCCCGGAGGGTCTTGCGGCGCTGCGCGAACGCCGCGTCGATCACCGCGAAGACCACCGACCGGGGTACGTCGTCCCGAGGCGGCTCGCGCCGGGTGAAGGCGACCAGTCCGGAGTCGACGTTCGGGACCGGCCAGAAGACGTTCGGCGGCACCCGGCCGGCGGGGCGGGCGTCGGCGTACCAGGCGAGCTTGACCGACGGGACTCCGTAGATCTTCGCGCCCGGGCCCGCGGTGAGCCGGTCGGCGACCTCCTTCTGCACCATCACCAGCCCGTGCCGCAGGCCGGGGAGTTCGGCCAGCAGGTGCAGGACCACCGGCACCGCGACGTTGTACGGCAGGTTCGCGACCAGCGCGGTCGGTGCGGGTGCGCCCAGGGCGGCGGCGGTGATCCGCAGCGCGTCGGCGTGGTGCACGGTCAGCCGGCCCGCCGCGGCGGGATCGGCGTGCCGGGCCACCGTCTCGGGCAGGGCCCGGGCCAGCGTCGGGTCGATCTCGACGGCGTGCACGTGCCCGGCCGCCGGCAGCAGGCCGAGGGTGAGCGAGCCGAGCCCGGGACCCACCTCGACGACGACGTCCGTCGACGTCAGGCCGGCGGCGGCGACGATCCGCCGGACCGTGTTCGGGTCGTGCACGAAGTTCTGCCCGAGCTTCTTCGTCGGCACGACGCCCAGGCGTGCGGCGAGTTCCCGGATCTGCCCCGGGCCGAGCAGGTCTGCGGCCACGCTGTGCCAGGGTACGCCGGCACCGACACCGCCCGTCCGGAGCCGCCCCGCCTGTCCGGAGGGGGTCGCGGGGTTCACCAGGGCCCGAAGACGCGCTCCCCGGTCGCGGAGATCGCCGCGCAGAGTTCCGTCAGGTCGGCACCGGTCGTCTCGGCCAGCGTCCGGACGGTCAGCGGGATCAGGTACGACGCGTTCGGGCGACCCCGGTACGGCGTCGGCGTCAGGTAGGGAGCGTCGGTCTCCACCAGGATCTGGTCCAGCGGTGTCACCCGGGCCGCCTCCCGGAGGGCGCCCGCGTTGCGGAAACTGACCGTGCCGGCGAAGCTCAGCACGTAGCCACGCCGGACGCACTCGGCGGCGAACTCCGCGTCGCCGGAGAAGCAGTGCAGCACCACCGTGTCCGGTGCGCCCTCCTCGTCGAGGATCCGCAGGACGTCCGCGTGAGCCTCCCGGTCGTGGATCACCAGTGGCTTGCCGTACCGCTTGGCGATCGCGATGTGGGCGCGGAAGCTGGTCTCCTGGGCGGCCCGGCCCTCCGGCCCGGTACGGAAGCTGTCCAGCCCGGTCTCGCCGATCCCGCGTACCCGCTCCTCGGCGGCGAGGGCCTCGATCTCGCGGAGCGCCTCGTCCAGGTCGGCGAGCCGGGGCGCCTCGTTCGGGTGCAGGGCCACGGTCGCCACCACCGCCGGCTGCCGGCGCGCCACTTCGGCGCCCCAGCGCGACGACCCGACGTCGACCCCGACCTGCACCAGCCGGTCCACCCCGACCTCGGCGGCCACCGCCACGGCCGCGGCCACCGGGTCACCGGCGCGGTCGGCCCAGGGCGGGGTGCCGGTCTCGGCCAGGGTGAGGTCCAGGTGGGTGTGGCTGTCGACCACCGGCTGCGGCAGTGGCTCCGGCACGGGCGGGAAGTCTCCCGCCCGCCGGGCGGCCCGCTGCCGGCGGGACTCGGTCTGCTCGGTCATCGCTGCCAGCATCACACACCGCCCGGCCGGCGGTGCCACCGGGCCGCGGTGGCCCGGGTGGGCCGACCGGGCGGTCGGTCAGCCGCCCAGCCGGGCCAGTTCCTCGTCCACGATCGACGGGTCGAGCTTGCGGAACACCGGTGTCGGCGGGGCCAGTGCCCGGCCGACCTCGACCGGCACCGACTCCCAACGGGCGCCGCCGCCGTAGTCACCGGTCAGCACCGGGTAGGACGGCCCGCCGTCGAGGTCCTCGACCTCGACGATCGACGGCATCGGGGCGTGGACCCCGGTGCCGCCGAGCAGCTCGTGGATCTTCTGCGCGGAGTGCGGCAGGAACGGGGTGAGCAGCGTGTTGGCGTCGCTGACCACCTGGAGTGCGACGTGCAGGATGGTCCCCATCCGGGGCTTGTCCGCCTCGCCCTTGAGTTTCCAGGGCGCCTGCTCGGAGAGGTACTTGTTGGCCTCGGCCACGACCCGCATCGCCTCGCCGATCGCCTGCTTCTGCCGGTGCCGCTCGATGAGTTCGCCCACCGTCCCGAACGCGGCCCGGGCGCTGGCGAGCAGTGCCTGGTCCGCCTCGGTCAACCCGTTCGGGTCGATGGGCGGGATCGCGCCGAAGTTCTTCGCGGCCATCGAGATCGACCGGTTGACCAGGTTGCCCCAACCGGCGACGAGTTCGTCGTTGTTGCGGCGGAGGAACTCCGCCCAGGTGAAGTCGGTGTCGTTGCTCTCCGGCCCGGCGACGGCGATGAAGTAGCGCAGCGCGTCGGCGTCGTACCGCTCAAGGAAGTCGCGGACGTAGATCACGACCTGCCGGGAGGAGGAGAACTTCTTCCCCTCCATGGTCAGGAACTCGCTGGAGACCACCTCGGTCGGGAGGTTGAGCCGGCCGAGGGCACCGGGCTCGCCACCCCGGTCGCCCGCACCGTCGTAGCCGAGCAGCAGGGCGGGCCAGATCACCGAGTGGAAGACGATGTTGTCCTTGCCCATGAAGTAGTAGGCGCGGACGTCCCCGTCGCCGCCGCGTCCGTCCGCCGACCACCAGCGCCGCCACGCTTCGGGGTCACCGGAGCGGCGGGCCCACTCGATGGAGGCGGAGAGGTAGCCGATGACCGCGTCGAACCAGACGTAGATGCGCTTGTCGGAGCGGTCCCGCCACCCTTCGAGCGGGATCGGCACACCCCACTCCAGGTCCCGGGTGATCGCCCGGGGCTGGAGGTCGTCCAGCAGGTTCCTGGAGAAGCGCAGCACGTTGGGCCGCCAGCCCTCCCGGCTGTCCAGCCACCTGCCGAGTGCCTGTGCGAAGGCCGGAAGGTCGAGGAAGAAGTGCTCGGTCTCGACGAACCGCGGGGTCTCCCCGTTGATCTTTGAACGCGGGTCGACCAGGTCGACCGGGTCGAGCTGGTTGCCGCAGTTGTCGCACTGGTCGCCGCGGGCGTGCGGGTAGCCGCAGATCGGGCAGGTGCCCTCGATGTAGCGGTCGGGCAGGGTACGGCCGGTAGACGGGGAGATCGCCCCCATGGTGACCCTGGGCACGATGTACCCGTTGCGGTGCAGGGTCTCGAAGACCTGCTGCACCACCGCGTAGTGGTTGCGGGTGGTGGTCCGGGTGAACAGGTCGTACGACAGGCCGAGCCCGTGCAGGTCCTCGACGATGACCCGGTTGTAGCGGTCGGCGAGCTCGCGGGGAGTGACCCCCTCCTTGTCCGCCTGCACCTGGATCGGCGTGCCGTGTTCGTCGGTGCCGGAGACCATGAGCACGTCGTGTCCCGCCATTCGCATGTACCGGCTGAACACGTCGGAGGGGACCCCGAAGCCGGAGACGTGACCGATGTGGCGTGGACCATTGGCGTACGGCCAGGCGACCGCCGCAAGAACGTGACTCATGTCGAGCAAGCGTAGTGACTGGCCCGCGGCCCCCGCGAACGTCGCCGCCCTCACCCGCCCCGTCCGGCGACGGCTGCCAGATTTCCGACTGAACCGGCACAGACACGCGGAGTCACCCTGACCTCCGGAACGTGGAACACGTTGTGCAATGGAGTGGTGACGGGCAGCTCAGGTGGGCAGCAGCCAGCGGAGACACCCCCACCAGAGGCCGGGGCCGCGTCGACCGGAATGCCGGGAACGGCCGATCCGGAGACGGCGCCGCGCCCGGCAGCACCGGAGCACGTCCCAACCGTCGAGTCGGTCCCGCCGGAGGCCGCGACGCGACCGGCGGCACCGGCGCCGGCCGTGCGGGCGGCTCCGGAAGCGACCGACCCGGCCGCCACCGCGGAGCAGGCGGCCGCCGGGCCGGCCCCCACCGCAGAACCGGCGGCCACGGAACCGACGACGGCCGGACCGGCCGGACCCGAGACCGGGCCGGCACCGGCACCCCGATCCCCCGCGGAGGCGGCACGACAGTACGAACCCGCTCCGGCCGCCCCGTTCCGGGGCGCCTCACCAGCACTCGGCTCGCCCTGGCTCAGCGCACCCGGCACGCTGCCGAACCCGTCGGCGATCGAGCCCACCACGGGCGCCCCGTTCGCCATGCTGCCGCAGCGGGCGCCCCGGGCCCCCGCCCGCACCCCGCCCGCGTGGGACGCGTCGCCCGACGGCCAGGCGGAGACCGAGGCGGACGAGGGCGACGACTTCTGGCTGCCGATCGAGGAGGTCCACTGGGACGGCACCCCGGTGGAACCGACGCCCCGGACCTGGTACGGCCGGCCGAAGCGCCGGCCGGGCGAGGGCGGGCCGCCCCGGCCGCCCCGGCCACCCAAGCCGCCGCCGCACCCGGTCCTCGGCCTCGCCGGCGCGATCTTCTTCTCCCTGGTGGCCAGCTTCTTCGCCTGGGTCAGCGCCGAGCCGTGGTGGCTGGCCGTCGGGCACGGTGAGCAGGGCACGGTGGTCGTCGAGAGCTGCCGGGGCCACGGGCTCGGGCTGCACTGCCGCGGTGAGTTCGTCTCCGCCGACGGCGTCCTCCTCGCCCGGGACGTCCGTCTGGTGGGGGTGGCCGGCGGCGCCGAGAAGGTCGGCTTCGAACTGCCCGCCCGGATCGTCGACGCCGAGAGCACCCGGGCGTACGTCGGCGCCGGCACCGGCACCCTGCACCTGCACTGGTCGCTGGGGCTCGGGATGGTCCTGCTCTGCACCGCCGGCACGGGCTGGTGCTGCGGCGCGCTGCGGTTGCCGGAACGGACCGGCCGCCGCCGGGCGGCTCTGGTCAGCTACGCCGGGCCGCTCCTGCTCGCCGCCGGCTTCGTGGTCACCGCGTACTGAACGCGGCGCCGCCGCCCGCCGGAGCCGGCCGACACGTCGTCAGGATCCGGCGGGCTGGTGGACGGCGTTGTAGACGTGGCGACGGCGCAGGCCGTACTCGGCCGCGACGGCGGCGACGGCGTCACGTCGGGACGTACCGGCGGCCTCCAGGTCGGCGACCGCGGCCCGCAGCTCGGCGTCGGGCACGGGTGCGCCGGCGGCGGCCGGGGCACCCGCCACCACCAGCGTGACCTCACCACGCGGCTCACCGGCGGCGGCCCAGGCGGCCAGCTCACCGAGCGGGCGGCGTAGCACCTCCTCGTACGTCTTGGTCAGCTCGCGGCACAGCGCCGCCGGCCGCTGCGGGCCGAAGGCCGCGGCCAGATCGCCGAGGGTGGCCGCCAGGCGGTGCGGCGCCTCGAAGAAGACCAGGGTCCGCTCCTCCGCGGCCAGCGCCCGCAGCCGGGCCCGGCGGGCACCGCCGGACCGGGGCAGGAAGCCCTCGAAGCAGAACCGGTCGGTGGGCAGCCCGGAGATCGCGAGTGCGGTGGTGACGGCACTCGGTCCGGGGGCGACGGTGACCGGCACGCCGGCGTCGAGCGCGGCCCGGACCAGCCGGTAGCCGGGGTCGGAGACACCGGGCATTCCGGCGTCGGTGACCAGCGCGACCAGCGCGCCGCCGCGAACGGCGGCGACGAGTTCCGGGGTACGCCGCTCCTCGTTGCCCTCGAAGTACGACACGACCCGGCCGCGGACGGTGACGCCGAGATCGCGGGCCAGCCGGGCGAGTCGCCGGGTGTCCTCGGCCGCGACCACGTCGGCCCGGGCGAGGGTGTCCCGCAGCCGGGCCGAGGCGTCCGCGGGGTCACCCAACGGCGCACCGAGCAGGACCAGTCGCCCCTCAGTGGGCATTTCTCCCACGCACCGACTCCTTCATCGATAAATTTCATCGCAAGTGGCGAGCGTCGTGCTCCAATTCACTGTCTGGCAGCCTACGATCACGGGGTGACTGTGGCGTCGACAGCGCAGATTGAGGTCCCGGGCCAACCCGGGTCGCCGACGAATCCGGCGGTGGGGGCGACCGTACCCGGCCCGTCCGGCCAACCCGGCGTGAGCGACCGGGCCGGCCGGGCGCTCTCCGGGGTGCCGGCGATCATCCGACGCCGGCTGGCCCCGTTGGAGACCCGGCTCGACCCGTGGTCCTGGTTGGCCACCGGCGTGATCGTGCTCATCGCGGGGATCCTGCGCCTGGTGGGGGTGAGCAACCCCAAGGGCAAGATCTTCGACGAGGTCTACTACGCCACCGAGGCACACGAGCTCCTGCAGTACGGCGTCGAGTGGGAGGAGGAGAACAACCGGGCCGCGTACGTCGTCCACCCGCCGCTCGGCAAGTGGATGATCGCGCTCGGCGAGCGGATCTGGGGTTACAACGAGCTCGGCTGGCGCTTCTCCGCGGCGGTCGTCGGCACCCTCTCGGTGCTGCTGCTGGTGCGGATCGCCCGGCGGATGTTCCGGTCGACGGTGCTCGGCTGCACCGCCGGACTGTTGCTGGCCCTGGACGGGTACCACCTGGTGTTGTCCCGCACCGCGCTGCTCGACATCTTCCTGAGCTTCTTCGTCCTCGCCGCCTTCGGCGCGCTCGTACTCGACCGGGACGCCCGGCGACGGCGCTGGCTGCGGGCGATCGAGTCGGGCGTCGACCCGAGTCGTCCCGACCGGAGCGGCCGGCCGCCGTTCCGGCTCGCCGACTCCGTCCCGTGGTGGCGCCTGCTGGCCGGCGTCCTGCTCGGCTGCGCGATCGGGGTGAAGTGGAGCGCCCTCGCCTTCGTACCGGCGTTCGCGCTGCTGGTGATCCTCTGGGAGGCGGGCGCCCGCCGCTCCGCCGGGGTACGGCACCCGTGGCGGGACACGTTCCTCGCCGAGACCGGCTGGCTGCTGCTGGCCGGGCTGGTCATGCTCCTCGCCTACCTCGCCACCTGGACCGGCTGGTTCACCACCGACTACGGCTACTTCCGGAACTGGCTCGCCGACAACGGTCGCCCCAGCCCACCGATCATCGGTGACCTGTGGAACCTGTTCCACTACCACCAGGAGGCGTTCCGGTTCCACAACCAGCTCGACGACGACCACCCCTACCAGTCCTGGCCCTGGCAGTGGCTGCTGCTCGGCCGCCCGGTCGCCTTCCACTACTCCGGTGACGGGATCTGTGGAGCCGCGAGCTGCTCGTCGGAGGTCCTGCTGCTCGGCACGCCGCTGCTGTGGTGGTCGTTCCTGCCCGCCCTCGGCGCGCTCTGCTGGCTCGGCATCGCCCGCCGGGACTGGCGGGTGGGGGCGATCCTGCTGGCCGTGGCCGCCGGCTGGCTCCCCTGGTTCTGGTTCGCGCTGGACGGCCGGACGATGTTCTCGTTCTACCTCGCCCCGGTCGTGCCGTTCCTGGTCCTCGCCGTGACCTACGTGTTGGGGGTGATCGTCGGCCCGGCCGGGACCCCCGCACCGTCGCAGGTGCCCGCGGACGGGACGGCGCGGGCGGCCGGGTCCGGCACGGATTCCACCGGACACCCGAAGCCCCGGGTGAGCGACCGCCGGATGATCGGCGCGATCGTGGTCGGGACCTACGTCCTGCTCGTCGCGATCTGCTTCGCGTACTTCTATCCGATCTTCGTCGGGAAGGTGATCCCGTACGCGGAGTGGTCGGCCCGGATGTGGCTCGGCAACCGCTGGATCTGAGGCGCCCCCGGCCGGCGGGGCCCGGATCCTCGGCGCCCGGCCGTGTCGGTCGGTGCGTCCGCGCGTCGGCGGTGCGGCCCGCGTCGAGAGGACCGGCCACCGGGCCGGCAAGGGCCGAAAAAGGCGCGCGCCCCGATCGCCTGCCACGGGGGAAGCGGGCGATTGGGGCGCGCACCAAGGAGCTTATCCACCCTGGATCACCCGCACAACGGGTGCTGGCCAGTCAGATTTCCGACCTGCGCACCGCCGACCACGAGGGATGTGGGGCGCACCACCCGGGTGGACGGCGATCGCTCCGACCCCACGGTCGGCCGCCGATCCTCGACCCGTACGCCGGCACGGACGCGTCCCCACCGACCGGCCGGGCGGGATCGCCGGGCCGTCTCCACCCCTTCGCCCGCCGCGGCCGGTGAACCGGGGGCGGGCCGGACCCGCCGGCCACCACCACCCGCGGACGCGGCGGTTCGACGCCGGGGCTGGCCGGCACGGCAGGCTCGACCGCACCCGCGGGCGTGGTTGTCCGCCGTCCGGCGTGTCGGTCCCCGCCGATACGCTGCCGCCGACCGTGGTCGGTGTGGGGGACGGGATCGGGGCGCCATGGGCGGCGACGACCGGGTGACCGGCAGCTGGACGGCGATCGAGACGTGGCTGGCGGAGCACGCCACCGAGACGCTCGCCTCGCTGCGGCCGCCCGCCGACCCCGCGGCGGTCGAGGCCGCGGAGCGGACCATCGGCGTGACCTTCCCGGCCGACCTGCGCGTCTCGCTGGCCCGGCACGACGGCGCCGCCGAGGGACCGGCCGCCCTCCAGCTCGGCGGGGACTACCGGCTCCTGCGCGTCGACGACATCGTCGAACGATGGCGTGTCGCCACCGACGCGCTGGACCTCTACGACCCGGATGGGTCGATGCGCGGCCGGTACTGGCATCCCCGGTGGGTGCCGTTCGGCACGACGACCTCGGTCGACATGCTGGTGGTGGACTGCCGGCCCGGCCCGACGTTCGGTGCGGTGGGCATCCACCAGGAGGGCGAGGGCACCCGCTTCGGCCACTGGGCGTCCCTGGCCGAGTTGCTGGCCGACGTCGCCGACGCGCTGTGGCGGCACCGGCCGATCCGGCACTGGCATCCGGTGGCCCACGGTGGCCGGCTGATCTGGGAGATCGTCGAGGAGCTGCCTCCGGCGCCACGGTCCCTGTTCGATCTGGCCGCGAAGGCGCGCCGGGCGGGGTCGGCGGCTCCTCCGGCACCGCCGTACGCCCGGACGCCGGTACCGCACCCGGACGCCGGCCGGGTCGGCGGGTATGCACCGCTCTGTCTCACCCTCGTCGACGGCGTCGACGAGGAGGAACTGCTGCGCCGGTTCGGTGCCGACCCGGCCCGGGCCGTGCCCCGCACCCGGGAACAGGCCCGGGCACTGCAGGACTCCTGGTGGGAGGGCTATCTTCCGGTGCTCCGGGTCGGCCGCGCCGGGCGGTGGGCGTTCGCCGTCGAGGAGCGGCGGGCGCCCGAGGGCGTACGCCCGGAGGTGTTGCGCCGGCTCTCGGCCGGCACCCGGGCCGTGGCGCTGCACCACACCGGCGGCGGCACCCGGTTCACCCTCGTCGAGGACGGGGTCACGGTCACCGCGGGCGACACGCCGAGCCCGCCGTGGCAGCCCGGCCGCGGCGCACACCACCTCCGGCCGGTGCTGCGCGCCGCCGGGCTGGCACCGCCGAACGCCGAACGTCGTGCGGACGAGAACATCCCGGCGCTGCTGCGGGCGCTCCGCGCCGAACTGGGCATCGAGTTCGACGCCGAACTGCTCCACCGGCCGCTGCCCAGCGTCCAGCTCCTGCCGCTCCTGCCCGATCCCCCGACGGCCGGCGCCGTCTCCGCTCGTACCGAGCCGCTCCTGGCCGCCCAGCTCGCGTACGCGGACGAGGCACGGTTGCGCGCCGCGCTGCTCGCCCAGGCACGCCGGCTCGCCGCCGAGACCGGCCTCGACGGCTGTCCTGAACTGGTCGAGGCGCTCGACCGGGCGGCGGCCGGACAACGGTGGCGGGTCAGCGACGACTCACCCCTCGGCCTGCGGGTCCGCCGCATCGCGGCCGAGGCGCACGCCGCGTCCGCCTCGCGGGGCGACGCCGTGGCCGGCGGCCTGATCACCGAGCCGGAGCGGCGGGCGTGGGCGCGCCGGCGCCGGGCCGCCGAAGCGATCGTGCACGTGCTCGGGCCGGACACGCCGCGGATCTCCGGCGGCCACCTGCTGCGCTGCCGGCTGGATCCTGACTGGCGGGCGCAGTTCGACGCCGACCTCGGCCCGGTTCCGCTGCCCGCCGGGGCGATCGACGAGCTGGTCGCGGCCGAGGAGCGGACGCGGGCGACGGGGCCTGCGCCCTGACCGGCGTCGGGGCGCGGGCCGCACCGGGCGACCTCACCCCCGGAAGGCCGCGGCGTGTTCGACAGCCCAGTCGCTGAAGGTCCGTGCCGGACGCCCGGTGACCTCCGCGACGGTGGGCAGGACCTCGCCGGCTCCGGCGGGTGGGTTCGCCGCGAGTTGGACGCCGAACTCGACGTACTCCTCGGGATAGCCGTAGGACCGGAGTCGTTCGCGCTCCTGGTCCTCGGTCAGGGCGACGAACGCGAGGTCACGGCCGCAGGCCGCACCGATCAGCGCGGTCCGGTCGGCGGGGGTGAGCGCCTCCGGCCCGGTGAGGACGTACTCCCGGCCCGCGTGGCCGTCCTCGGTCAACGCGACCACCGCGACGGCGGCGACGTCCGCCTCGTGTACGACCGCGCTGGGCCAGGTCGCCATGCACCGGACGACACCCTCGGCCCGGATACCCGGCGCCCACTCCAGGGCGTTGGCCATGAACTCCTTCGGGGCGAGCCGGGTCCAGCCGACGCCCTGCTCGTCGAGCGCGTCCTCCAACGGGCTGCGGTCCCACCCGGCGAGGACGGTGATCCGGGCGACGCCGGCGCGGCGGCACCGCTCGACGATCCCGGGCCCGGTCGTCAGCTCGGCACCGTCGTCGCCGCCGAAGGTGATCAGGTGTACGGCGTCGACGCCGTCGAACACGCCGTCCAGCGAGGCGAGGTCGGTGAGGTCGCCGGCGGCGACCTCGACCCCGGCCGGCAGGTCGGCCCGTGCCGGGTTCCTGGTGAGCGCCCGGACGGCGTGGCCCGCCGCCACGAGCTGGGTGACGATCTGGCGTCCGACGGTACCGGTGGCACCGGTGACGAGGATGGTCATGATCTGGCCCGTCCCTTTCTGCGCGGGTCCGCCACGTGGCTGGACATGCTGATCCGAGGCGGGCCGCCGTCCGGTTCCTCGACCCGGGGCGGCAGCCCGAGGTGATGGTCGGGACAGAAGAGGTCGCTTACCGGCCGCAATGGAGGGTGCCGGTCGGGCGGAACGGCCACCGGTCTGGCCGATGCCGGTGCTGTCTGATCGGCTCGACATCGCACCACGGCCGCCGTCGGAACGATCCGGGTGCACTGCCCCGCCCCACGGGTTCGGCACACTGTGGCGATGGCCCCCGCAGCACCGTGCGCCCCGCGCCCCGAGCTCGGACCACCGCGCGCGCCGAGGCGCGGCCCCGCACGTACCCGGGTCGGGGTTCTCGCGCTGGTGTCGGTACTCGTGGTCACCTCATGTGACGGGGCCGGCCCCTCCCCGGGCGGTCCCTCCCCGGGCGGTTCCGAGCCGGTGTGGTCGAACCCGCCCAGCGCCGCGGCCAGCCCCACGCCCGCGAGGGCCACCGGCTGGTCCGACCCGGCGAGGGTCGGGCAGCCGTACGGCGACAGGGTCGAGGGCCTGCTCACCTTCCGGGGCAACCCGACCCGGACGTACTACGGCACCGGACCGGTGCCCCGGCAGAAGCCGAAACGGCGGTGGACGTTCCCGCGCAGCGGCGGACTCTGCGGCGAGTCGACCGACGACCGGGGCACCCGGGTCTGGTGCGGCACGGGCTGGACGGGGCAGCCCGCGGTCTTCGAACGGGACGGCCGAACCTGGGTCGTCTTCGGCGCGTACGACCACAAGATCCACTTCCTGGACGCCGAGACCGGCGAGCGGATCCTGCCCGACTTCCCCACCGGGGACATCGTCAAGGGCTCGGTCACCGTCGACCCGGACGGCTTCCCGCTGGTCTACTCCGGCTCGCGGGACAACTACTACCGGATCATCGCCATCGACCGGGACCGCCCGACCCTGCTGTGGAAGCTGTCGGCGCGGGCCGTGTCGCCGACGATGTGGAACGACGACTTCGACGGCGCCGGGCTGGTCCTGGACGACCACCTCTTCCTGGGTGGCGAGAACAGCCAGTTCCACATCGTCAGGCTCAACCGGCGGTACGGTCCGGACGGCAGGGTCACGGTCGCGCCCGAGCTGGTCTTCAACACACCCGGCTGGGACGCGCAACTGCTGCGTGACCTCGGCGACCGGATGGTCTCCATCGAGAACTCGGTGGCGATCTACCGCGACACGGTCTACTTCGCCAACTCGGGCGGGCTGGTACAGGGCTGGGACATCGGCGGACTGACCGAGGGCCGCAGACCACGGCGGGTCTTCCGCTACTGGACCGGGGACGACACGGACGCGTCGGTGGTGGTCGACGAGTCGGGTGCGCTCTACGTCGGCGTGGAGTACGAGCGCGGCACCGCCCGCTCGAGGCAGGTGGGCCAGATGATGAAGCTGGACCCGAGCCGTGCCGGGGACCCGCTGGTGTGGAAGGTCGACGACCACGGCCGCCGGCCGAGCGGGGTGTGGGGCACCCCGGCGCTCCACCGCGACATAGCGATCTTCGACACGCAGGGCGGCGAGGTGCTCGGGATCGACCGCGAGACCGGCGACGTCCGGTGGCGGTTCCGGCTGCCGGGGCCGACCTGGCAGTCCCCGGTGGTCGTCGACGACGTCCTGCTGATCGGCGACTGCGCCGGCAGGCTGCACGCGTACGACGTCTCCGACACCCACGTACAGCCGACCCGGCTGTGGACGGTCACGCTCGGCGGCTGCATCGAGTCGACCCCGGCGGTCTGGCGCGGCCGGATCTACGTCGGGACCCGCGCGGGCGCGTTCCACGCCATCGCCGCGTCCTGACCCCGCCGGTCACAGGTACCCGGCGCCCGGGACACCGGCGGGTCGTCGCGAACGACCGGCCCGGTGGAGGGCCGGCCCACGGCGGGCCCGGCCGAAGGAAACCTACGGAAGGGCTTTCCAAGCGCGCACGATTCTGCCAACCTGACATTTACCTCCGCCTATGTGTCAGGAGCAGCCATGTCCCTGCGCCGCCGCACCGCCTCCGTCCTCGCCGCCCTCGCCATCCCCCTGGTCACCACGCTCCTGGCGGCTCCGGTGCCCGCCCGGGCCGCCGCACCGGTCTACGTCGCCCTCGGCGACTCGTACTCCTCCGGCACCGGCACCCGCGAGTACTACCCCGACAGCGGCGACTGCCAGCGGTCGCGGCACGCGTACCCGGTCCTCACCGCCGCCCGGCTCGGCGCCACCCTGACCTTCTCCGCCTGCGCCGGCGCCACCGTCGCCAGCGTCCTCGCCAACCAGCTCGGCGGCCTGAACGCCGCCACGACCCACGTCACCGTCTCCGTCGGCGGCAACGACATCGGCTGGGCGTCGGTGATCGTCCAGTGCGCGCTGCCGTGGCCCACCACCTGCTGGTCCCAGATCGACAACGCGGAGAACCAGATCCGCACCACCCTGCCGGGGCGGCTCGACCAGCTCTACTCCCGGATCCGCAGCCTCGCGCCGAACGCCCGGGTGGCGGTCGTCGGCTATCCCCGGCTCTTCAACGGCGAGGAGTGCAACCTCATCGCCCGGATCTCCCCCGGCGAGCAGGCGGAGCTCAACGCCGCCGCCGACCTGCTCGCGACGACAATCCGGGCCCGGGCCACCGCACACGGCTTCGTCTACGTCGATCCCCGCGGCCCGTTCACCGGTCACGCCGTCTGCGACGACGTGGAGTGGATCAACGGCACGTCCAACCCGCTCAGCGAGTCGTACCACCCCAACCGGGCCGGCCACGTCGCGTACGCGAATCTCGTCGAACCCGCCCTGCGCTCCGGCACCGCCGCCGCGCGCCGGTCCTGACCGGGGCCCCGCCGACCCCGGGGCTCACCCGGGGTCGGCGGTCGTCCACGACGTGCCCGGCGTGCCACCGGGCAGACGACCGACAACGAGGGAACACAGGACAACGAGGGAACACACTCGGGATCCGGCGGAGGACCTCAAGATTGTCGAATCCACGCCGGACCCGTGCCCGGTGATCACCGGCCAGCGTTTCCACTGGCCAGTGGCGCTACTGGTGGAGCTGAGGGGATTTGAACCCCTGACCCCCTCGATGCGAACGAGGTGCGCTACCGGTCTGCGCCACAGCCCCTTGCTGACTCGCCCTCCCGCCGCTGCCATGTGTCAGCGAGGCGAGCCGCCGACAAGGCTAACAGGTGACCCCCACTTCTCGCGAACCGACCCCGCCCGCGGCACGACGCAGCCGGTCGCGGACCGGGCCGGCGGGATGCGACGACGCGGTGAAAAGCGACATGGGATGCCATTCGGACGCCTCACCCGGCCGTGGGGCCTCGGCCCGCCTCGTACGGGCGGCCGCGGAGGCCACCGGCGCGGCGGTAGGAGACCGAGCCGGCGGCCCGCCCGCCACCGGGCAGCCGACCGCCGGCACCGCCGGCCGCCCGTGGCAGGTCGGCGATCTGGTCGAGGCCGAGCGCGGCCCGGCGGACGAGCTCGCGCTGTGCCGCCAGCCGCCGCTGTGCCTCCCGTCGGGCCTGCGCCCGGCGGGCCTGCGCGCGCCGTACCTCGGCCTGCCGCGCGGCCAGCCAGGCCGCCTCGCGGGCCTGGGCACGGCGGCGGCGCTGGTCGGCGATGGCCCGACGGCGCAGGTGGACGAGGTACGCGAGCAGCAGGGTCGCGGTGACCGAGAAACCGCTCCAGAAGCCCGGGCCGACCAGGACGACCCCGAGCAGTTCGACGACGTTGAGCAGGACGAGAGCGGCGAGGATCCGGCGGCGCCGGTAGATCGCCGGGGTGTGCCGGCGCGCCGCCGGGCGGCGTCGGCCGCGGGCGAGGTCGCGGGGCACCAGGCGGAGTCCGCCGCGCCGCCGGGCCGGGGCGGCCGACGCCGGGGCGGGCGCGTCGTCCGCCGCGGCGCCGCGCGAACGCGGCGGGTTGACCGGCCTTCGGCCGGGGACGGTACGACGGCGTCGACGGCGCTGGAGCACCCGCGCCGTCGACGACGCCCGCTCCGCCGCCAGCCGCTCCGTGGCGTCGTACCGGCGGACCAGTGCCGGCGCGAGGGCGAGCAGGCCGGCCGCGGCGAGGACGGCGAGGAGCACCGAGGCCGGCACCCTCATCCCTCCCGTCACCCAGCTCAGGCACCGTCGACCCGGACCGCGGGATCGCGGCGACGGCGGATCGCACGGCGATGCGCGGATTACCGACCACGGCGATCGAGCGGGTTCGTCCGACGTTGCCGCACGTCCCGGTTATCCCAGGTTAAGCGGCTGGACCAGGAAATCCGTGCGGCGCGCCGACCCACCGACCACCGGAGGGATCGACGGGACGCCCTCGCGGGGGGCCTCAGGTCGCCAGGCTGCGCAGACGGTGCCAGCGGGCCAGCAGACCCCCCTCGTCCGCCACGTCCTCGACGGTCAGGGCGTATCCGATGTGGTCACGCCAGGCACCGTCGATGTGCAGGTAGCGGGGATGGTATGCCTCCTCGCGGAAGCCCAGCTTCTCCACCACCCGACGGGACGGCCCGTTCTCGGGACGGATGTTGACCTCGATCCGGTGCAGCCCGCCCGGCCCGAAGGCGTGGTCGACGGCGAGCGCCACGGCCGTCGGCATGATCCCCCGCCCGGCCACCCGGGAATCGATCCAGTAGCCGGCGTGGGCCGAGCAGAACGCCCGGCGGACGATGTTGCCGAGGTTGAGGTGCCCCACCAGCCGCTCCCGGCCCCCCTCGCGCAGGCAGATCGCGAACGGCATGCCCTCGCCCCGCCGTGCCTGCCGACGGTGGTCGCGGTACACGTACCGGAACGCGGCCGGCGAGTTCAGGTCCTCCCAGCGGCCGGGCGGCACCGGCTCCCACGGCGCCAGCCAGGCCTGGTTGGCGCAGCGCACCTCCGACCAGGCCGCCGCGTCGGACCGCCGGTACGGCCGCAGCACCACCGGCCCGTCCTGGAGCACCACCGGCCAGCCGGGCGTCTCGACGAGGTTCATCTGCGCCGGTCCAGCAACAGCACGTCCACCGTGGAGCCCGCCGCCGCGGTGGTCACCCGCTCACCGAGCACCACCAGGCCGTTCGCCTCGGCGAGCCCGGAGAGGGTGTAGGGACCGCCCCGCAACGGCTGCACGGTGTAACCACCGCCGCGCCGCTCCGCCACGTGCGCCGGTCGGAACTCTCGCAACCCGGCGGGCGAGGTGACCGTCTCCAACAGATGTGCCCGCACACTCGGCCGGAAGACCGGCTCGGCGCCGGCCAGCAGTTGGATGGCCGGACGTGCCAGCACCTCGAATCCGATCAGAGCCGCACCGGGCTCCCCGGGTAGACACACCACCGGCACCTCCTCGGCACCGACCGTACCGAATCCGAGGGTGCTTCCGGGATACAGGGCGACCTCCTTGAAACTGACCGGACTGGCCCGGCCACCGTCGCGGCGGGACAGTACCCGCCGGATCATGTCGCCGGGCCCGGCCCCGGTGCCGCCGGTGGTGATGATCAGGTCGGCCCGCAGCGTCTGGTCCTCCAGCAGCCCGCGCAGCCCCTCCGGGTCGTCGTCGCAGATCCCGACCCGGTACGCCAGCGCGCCCACCTCGGCCGCCGCCGCGGTGAGCGCGTGCGAGTTGATGTCCACCACCTGGCCCGGCTGGCTGCCGCGGCCCACGTCGACCAGCTCGTCGCCGGTCGCCACGATCACGACCCGAGGACTGGGCCGGACCACGACGTGCCCGATGCCGGTCGCGGCGAAGACCGCGACCAGGGCCGGGGAGATGTACGAGCCGGCCCTGGCCAGCAGCGTGCCGGCGGGGAGTTCCTCACCGGCCCGGCGCAGCCCGTAGCCACGCTTGGGGACCCGGAAGATCTCCACCGCCGCCATCCCCTGGTCGGTCCACTCCACCGGCACCACCACGTCGGCGGCGATCGGCAGCGGCGATCCGGCCGCCACCGAGAAACACGATCCCGGGGTCAGCCGGACCGGCCGCCAGCTCGCCGCGCCGAGGTCCCCGACCACGTTGAGCCGGATCGGGCGGGAGTCGCCGGGGCGGCCCGAGCCGTAGCCAGCCCGGCTCGGGCCCGAGATGTCCTCCCAGCGGGCCGCGTAGCCGTCGATGGCCGCCTGGTCAAACGCCGGATAGGCGTGCGGCGCCACCACGTCCTCGGCGAGAACGTTGCCGTACGCCTGGGTCAGGTCGAGGTCGAGCGGGGGAAGCGCCCGCAGCCTGCGCAGCACGCTGCCCAGGTAGTCGGCGAGCGGCGTCAGCTCGTTGGCGGCCGCCTCGGCGTCGGCCGTGGCTGTCACACCGTCACCTCACCGCAACTCGTCAGGTCCGACGGCCGGCCTCGGAGGCGATGAACTCGCCCAGCCAGCGCCGGAACTCCGCACCGATGTCCTCACGCTCACAGGCCAGCTGCACCACCGTCTGCAGGTATCCCAGCGGCATGCCCGTGTCGTAACGGGTGCCCCGGTAGACGATGGCATGCACCGGGACCCCCTCGTTCAGCATCAGCCCCATCGCGTCGGTCAGCTGGATCTCACCACCGCTGCCCTTCGGGGTCCGGCGGATCGCCGAGAAGATGCCGGGGGGCAGGACGTACCGGCCGAGCACCGCCAGGTTGCTCGGGGCGTCCTCCGGGTTCGGCTTCTCCACCAGCCCGGTCACCTCGACGACCTCGCCGAGGTCGCTGAGCGCCGGGTCGGCCGGGGCCACCGAGGCGATGCCGTACCGCCTGGTCTCCTCCGGCGGCACCTCGAAGAAGGCGAGGACGATGCCGCCGGTGCGAGCCTGCAGGTCGATCATCGCCGGCAGCAACGGCTCGGCGGGGTCGACGAACTCGTCACCGAGCAGGACGGCGAACGGCTCGTCGCCCACGTGCGACTCGGCGTACCCGACCGCGTGGCCGAGGCCGAGCTGCTCGGGCTGTCGGCAGGTGTGGATCGCGGCGAGTTCGGCCGTCCGGCGTACCGCGGCCAACAGTTCCGGCTTCTCCGCGAGCCGGGCCTCCAGGTCCGGGCGGCGGTCGAAGTGGTCGATCATCGCCGTCTTGCCGCGGCCCGTGATCAGCAGGACGTCGGTCAGCCCCGCCTGGACCGCCTCCTCGACGATGTACTGCAGCACGGGGCGGTCGACCACCGGCAGCAGTTCCTTGGGCACCGCCTTGGTGGCGGGAAGGAACCGGGTGGCCAGTCCGGCGGC